>VHDE01000002.1 GCA_016871515.1 Verrucomicrobiota bacterium | reverse complement strand
CTATCACACATTGGGAAGACTCCCGGAGCCCGAATCAACCCATAGATTCTGCTGACGAGGCGATTGATTAAGGGAGATGTGATCAGCGACCTTGCGTCATTGCCCGTAAAGTGGCCAAGACCTTTGCCGCTTTCGGATCGTTTGCAGCTTCGTCAAGCAGCCTCATTTTTGCGTTATGGGCAAGGACGGCATAGTTTCTCTGCTGATCTGGGTTTGATACCGATTGTTGTGTTCGCAACAGGATCGCCAACACGGCCTCGTAATCCTTCCGGTCAAATGCCGCGTTGATCTCTTGCTCGGGACCGGCTGGCGCTTTGGGCGCGGCCTCAGCTGCGGGCGCCGCTGCGCCGGTGTCAGCAGGCTTTTTTTTGCAGGCCGTGAGAGCGCAGGAGCACATCACGGCGAGAGCAAGAAAAACACATGACGGCAACTTTTTCATCTAATTGGACCAGGGTGGTGGCTATCTCCGATAGCGCGGCCCATTCAGAATCTCATTCGGCGCCGGCACTCTTCGGGCGACCAAGTCCGAACACTTGTTCCACTTGATCAACGAAGCCGTGCCGCCAAAAGTCCCAACAACAGCGCCGCCGGGCAGGTTCCTCGCAGCCGCAAACGGAAGAGCCGACCAATTGGCGGAGCCAGCATGGCGGAGCGACAACGTTTCGCCGATGCTTTCCGGGTTATTGCCGGCATCATTAAAGAAAAATGGATCGCTCTCGTTTTGCTCCCACAACTGCCAATCAGTCGGAAGGAAATCCGTAACCTTGTAGGTCCTTCCATTAGCCGGCTGCACGCCCACGGAACCAACATAACCGCCGATGGTCCCATTCCAGCAGTAAGAGGTAATCTTAACCGGACGTCCCAGCCAAAGTGTTTTCAGACGACCGCTCCCCCGCGTGGCGACATCCTTCGGGCACCACATCGTCTTGTAATCGCTCAGGAACGGTCCAAGCTGACTGATCTTGAAGAACGATACTTGGTTGCTGAACTGGGGGCTATTGACATCCTTGCCAGCGGCGCTCCCGGGCGTCGCGGGGCCGCCTGGAATTCGGCCGCCATTCGAAGTCGCGTAGGCCCATCCATCAGGACCTGACAAGTCGCCTCCCCATGTCGGATGAGGCACGTAATCACCGTTGTCAGTCGAGTACATGTGACTGGCCAATAAAATTTGTTTGACGTTGTTCAAATCTAGCGTGAGTTGCGCGCGGTCTTTTGCTTTCGAAAGTGCCGGCAAAAGCATTCCCGCCAAAATAGCAATGATCGCAATCACGACCAATAATTCGATTAGAGTAAACGCCCAACGATGGCGTCGGTGGGTTGGCGAAGCTACACGGTGAACCAGTATTCGTTTTTGCATAACTGTCTTCGGTTGTTGGCGCGGCTTTTCGGCTGCGGTAAATGGGTTTGAGGTTCTGACGTATCTTAATTTGAAGTAATTCTGAAGTCAACTGTGCGTTTTGACACTTTGACACTTTGACACTTTTGACACTGTGCGTTTTAAACGGGTCGGTCAGGAAGCAGCGTTTACCCTGCAGAACATTTCGCAAAGGTGGCGTTCTTCTCGCGATCTGAGTGTCAGGTTGCTCGCTTGATTCCGGAGCGAAGAGAGGGGGCGTTGCGCCAAAGCGCGGTAGGTGGTCTTCAGGCTGCAACGAAACTGCTTGCCTCCTCGTTGGAGTAAAGCATAGTAGTTTCCCGATGGCCCACGCAGTACAGGTTTCGCCGGCCATGGAACAGAGCAGTAGACTCTTCCGGCGGTTTACTACGAGTAGTTAAGCCAATGTAGCTCAGTGGCAGAGCAACGGTTTCGTAAACCGTAGGTCGTCGGTTCGACCCCGACCATTGGCTCCATTTCGCAATCAAGGACTTATAATAGCCCCGACAGCCCGTTATCGGATTTGCATTGCAGGAAGTGCAACAGATATGCAACAGTCCACCCATGAAGTCCACGCCATCACGCAAGCAGTCGCGCAAACCCGAAGACTGGCCACGAAAGGTCCGGCTTGGTCGGGTCACGGTCACGGTTTATCGGCGACCTGGCAACGCTGGGTTCATGGTCGCCAACTACGTGAACGGAAACTATGATTACCGAGACAGGGCTAAGCGCGAGGTGATCGAGACCCTCCTGCAACAATCGTCGGAACTTGGACTGTCGAACGAGACCATCGGCAAGCTTAATGCCGTCCTGCCTCGAGGTGGCAACAAACCTAAGCGCCGCTTCGATTCCTACCCGACAGAGGCCGAGGCGTTGGAGGCGGCCAATCGTCTGGCGAAGCAACTGAGCGAGCGCGACGTCCTCACAGCGTCGATGACCAGCGATCAAGCCATTGAGTACGCGTCGGCACAACAAGCGTTGAAGCCTGTCAGTCTCTCGCTCTTGCCAGCGATCACGACACTGACTGAAGCGGTTGGGATTGTCGGTGATCTTACGAGCGTGGTTGCGGCGGCCAAGTTCTACGCGGCTCGGCACAGGCGGACGGTTCCGAAACGTGTGTCCGATGTGGTTGCCGAGCTGCTCGCCGTCAAAGAATCACGGGGAGCGTCGGAGCGATACCTTCAGGATTTGCGATCACGGCTGGGAAGGTTCGCCGAGGCTTTCCAGATGGACACCTGCAACGTCACGACCGCGGAAATTCAATCGTGGCTGGATGGTCAGAAGCTCGGTTCCCAAGACTACACGAACTTCCGGCGCGTCGTGTTCATGTGCTTCGAATTCGCCGTGGCGCGTGGATACGCTTCCGATAATCCAGTTGAGCGCGTCGAACGTGTGAAGGTCCGGCCCGGTGACACGGAAATCTTTACGCCGAACGAAATCGCCCGCTTGCTCGCGACTGCTTCTCCGGAGTTCCTTCCGTGTCTGGCCATCGGCGCATTTGCTGGGTTGAGGTCTGCTGAGATTGAACGACTGAAATGGAGTGATGTGGACTTAGCTGGCCGCCACATCACGATTGGCAGCAAGAATGCCAAGACCGCCAGCAGGCGAATCGTGCCGATCCATGACAACCTGGCTTCATGGCTCGCGCCTTACGCCGAGAAACAGGGCAAGGTCTGGCCGGGGACACATGATGAGTTTTACGACGCGCAGCAAGTCACGGCGGCCGCAACTGCTGTCGAGGCAGATGAAATTAAAGGCGCCAAAGCGCAAAAGCCGGTCGAGTGGAAAGCGAATGCGCTGAGGCATAGTTACGCGAGCTATCGCTTCGCCCAGATCGGGGACGCGGGCCGTGTGGCTGGCGAACTCGGCAATAGCGCGGCCGTGGTTCACAAGCATTACCGTGAACTGGTTAAGCCTGCCGACGCCCAACGCTGGTTTGCGGTGAAACCCGAAGTTCCAAACAACGTCTCGTGACTGTCTGCAGGCTCCCCATGAATACCGATCTTCCTTCTCCGGAAACGCTGGCAATGATCGCGGCAACCGTGGGCAAACGACGGAACGCCCGTAGTGCCGTTGAATACGCGTTCGATCTCTGGAGCTTGTCGCGTGACAAGCTCATTGACGTTGTTAAGGGCAAGGCTGTGGCTGTTGCTATCGACATTCTAAAGAACGGGGCATCAACTGAAGACGATATTCCGCGTCCGACTCAATTTCCGGCTTCGCTCAGCGAGTTCAAAAAGCTGATCGTGAAGGGCAAGAACGACGCTGATTCAAGGGAGCGATTCAAGCCAAGGTCACCACGCAAAAGGCAGACTTAAAAAGACTAGCTAGGTCGCGTCGAGATAAAACGCCGAATTGATACAAGTACGGACAACGACATAATCCGGTATGCGCAAAT
Source organism: Verrucomicrobiota bacterium (assembly GCA_016871515.1). Classification (GTDB taxonomy): domain Bacteria; phylum Verrucomicrobiota; class Verrucomicrobiia; order Limisphaerales; family SIBE01; genus SIBE01. The sequence continues at coordinate 126,313 of VHDE01000002.1, read as the reverse complement.
GACTGAGTCAACTTGGTTCAACCTCGCGACCGATTCCAAGCATTGGTGGAAAGAGCATCTGCGCGTACAGAACTCCATGAACGCTAAAAAACGAAAAAAGTCTTGACCGCCAATTTTCATGGTTTTCGCCTGACGGTCGCTCTAATTGCTTCAGAATTCGCTCAAATAATCACGGAAGTCGCTTCACGTTCGCAGGCTTTCGCTCTCCAATTCCCGGAATTCGCCCGAATCAAGACCACGCAAATCGCAAGGGCGGTTTTGGTATTATCGGGTTCGATGACGCGACTCAATTCGCAGAATCGCAATTCTGGTTCCTTCTGTCTCGATGCCGGTCAATGCCGGGAATTCGTGGCTACGCGGCTTCGAAGATTTATAGACTGGTGGATCGATCCCGATACAGGGCTTGCGATTCAGGAACGGTCCGGGGTGCTTCGATGGTTTGTCCGAGTTCTGGACGAACTCCATTGGGCGGACAGCGCCGCCGAACTGCGTGAACCGTTCGGCGCCGACTCCGAGCCGAAAAGCGTAACGTTTATTCCGGCGCGGCTCTCCGACAACCGAATCTTGCTCGAAAAGGACCCGGCCTACTTTCGCAATGAAAGACGCGCCAAAGACACCCATCCCGAATACACAGGTCAATGCGTGATCGATGGCCGATCGTACTGGATCAGCGCTTGGATCAAAGAAGGGCAGACAGGCAAGTTCTTCTCCCTCGCATTCAAGCCAAAAGAACCAACACCGAAACCTGCGACCAAAGCGCAGCCGGCCGCCTATGACTCTGAGGACGACATTGCATTTTAGTTCGCCCCGGAAAAGCAAAAGGCCCGCATTACTGTGGGGACTAACGTTTCTTCAATCCTCGTCCAGGTCCATTCTTCACGCTGCGACGGGCTGCAACGTGGCCATCGGTTCGACTTCGCGTTCAATCGTTCGCGCCTTCTCATATCGAGCCAACCGGAGATCGTAATCGGCCTGCAAACCCGTCCACATTTCCGCGCTGGTGCCGAAGAAGCGAGCCAGCCTGAGCGCGGTGTCAGCCGAGATGCCGCGTTTCTCCAGAACGATTTCGTTGATGCGCCGCGGCGGGACATGCAACGCCCGCGCCAGAGCGTTTTGTGACAGGCCTCGCGGTTTTATGAATTCTTCACGGAGAATTTCGCCGGGATGGATCGGAGGAACTTTGTTCGTTTTCATGGTGTTCAATGATAGTCCACGATTTCCACGTCGAACGCATCTTCGCCTTGCCAGCGGAAGCAAAGCCGCCATTGCTCATTCACGCGGATACGGTGCTGCCCCTTGCGGTCATCTTTCAGGGCTTCCAAATGGTTGCCGAACGGCACGCGCAAATCAGTCAGGCTCCTCGCCTGGTGCAAGAGCAGCAGTTTCCGACGTGCGGCTCGATGAATTTTGCTGCGGCAACCGCCTGGAGGATTCATCGTTGAATAAAGATTCAGTTTCGCGGCAGGCAAAGCTGCGTATCATCTAGAGTTAAAGTATGACGCCAGCCGTTATACGTGTTAACTCACAGCTTTTCACTGGGGTTAAGGCGCTTGGCATTGACAAACTCCCCGTGGCCGTGGGTGAACGCGATGTTGGCGCTGGTCTTATGGTTTTGGAACTCGAACCACGCTCTAACGTCGTACAGGATGGCGCTATTGGCGATGACGACAAGAAGTTCAACGAGCGTGAATGCGTGGCTTTCCGCTACCGCAACAGATCGTCCCGTAGAGTGATTGCATGTGCGCGACATAAACGGATGAACGGGAAATTGGTTGCATGATCTGTGCCAGTAGCGAACTTTTCCTGGATGTCTTTGGCTAAGCAATCGTGGCGCAATAGCCGGTTTTCGCCTCCCCATGAACCGCAGCGTCCGAACGCCGAAAGGTCTTGGAGTGCGGCGATGGAGTCTGCGTAATCCCGCTTTCGCGTGAAAGAGACAGGGAGTCGTCCGCAACTGCCGGGATGAAGGAGACGGTTTTCGAGATAAGCGTAGCCGCAAAATGCGAACCGCTGCTTCCGTGTGTTGGTTTCCTTCAGGGCGCTTGAGGTGTCACTAGACGATAGAACCGCGTCGGGCGACCCGTTGTATCCGTTACTCGCACATCACGCGTCGAAGCCCCGGCGGGCACATCGGTCAGTTTTGTCCAGGGGCCACTAAGAATCCCATCGCGAAACAGAACGCTGTAGCTCTTCCCTGCAACCGCTTTGAAAGTGATTCGAATAATGGTTCCAACGGCTTGCATCGATTCAACTTTCAAATAGCTCGACGCGTCGCGTGGCCCTGTTCCGGCAATGAACTCGTTCAAGTTGGACACACCATCGCTGTCTGGATCATCGACGGGTCCGCCCGACAAGTTTCCGAGTTGCGCCAGTTCCCATTCGTCAGGCAGCCCGTCGCTATCGCTGTCACCGCCTACGCCGATCGCAGAGCGGCCCGGCGTAGGCAGAGCAGCCTGCCAATTGATTGGATCATCGCCGTATTGGTCGATTGCGCGGCGTTGGAGCGAGGAACCCCGGCCAGCAGCGTCGGTTGGCCACGGCGCGACATCTTCGTATGCAACCGCGTCCACCAGAATATAGGGCGCTGTCGCCGCCGCATCGCCCGCGGCGACCTGCCCGGGCCGCTGAAGCTCGATTCGTTCCCCCTCGTTGCTGAGGTTGCCTTGGTATGGACCATAGATCGTCACGCTTGGATCCAGTCCATAGCGCGCGCGAAACCCGGCCAGCGTGTTCGGCTCGGTGGCCGGATTAAAATTCACAACGAGCGCCAGCCCGTTCGGCGGCAAGGTGCTATTCATCGGGAAGTTGAAATCGGGTCCGCCGCGCAGACGCCATCTGTTCGTGGACGCTGCTGGATCATACAACGAAACCGATTGGCCTGTGATGTTTTGAATCTCGATAAACTCATCCACGGTGTTGTTGGTAGAGCCGATCGCCCGAGGTTGATACATGACTTCGCTCAAAACAACAGGTCCAGTCAACGGCCCGGAATTCGCAGCACCGAGCGTGGCTTGCCGCTGCGCGACGAAATGCGCTTCACCGCTGGTGGTAACGTATCGTCCAAAGCTGACATTCTCCGCCGCGCCGCCGAATGAGAATCCATGCGCGTATCCGGTGAGATCGACGCCATTGCCGGAGAACAGATAAGCCTGTTCGCCAAATCTGTTAAACGAAAATCTCCCGGCCCCAGCAGCGTTGAATTGGCGCTCGTCCAGCAACAGGTATCCGCCGGCCGGAATCACCGTGCGATCGGGAATTCGATACTTCTTCGGCTCGCGCAAGTCGTCAGATATGAACCACCCGCTGATATTCGCAGAAGTGCTTTCGGAATTGAACAATTCTACAGCATCGACACGTGGAGGCGTTGGATCGGTCATGATCTCATTAATGAGGACAGTGGGGAAAATGACTTCTGGCGGATCGGCCTGTCCCGGTGAACCTCCTGATTGAGTGCTCGGCCGCCAAGCCCAGCGGGCCGAGAGGTCGGCGGGCAAAATCATATTAACAGCACGAAGAACGAGAGACCGGCCATGGCCATCGGTGCTTGGATGCCAAGCCGGATCATACGCGAAGTCAGCCACCGTCTCTTGAACTGGCCCTTCCAAGGTTAATCGTTCGCCATTGTTATCGAGGCTTCCCGAATACTCTCCGGCCACGGAAGTGACGTTCGGATAACGCGAGGAAAACGACGTTCGATTTTTTACCAAGACCGTGTAAGCGCCTGGAGCCAGTGTGGTGACGCCGCTGGCCAAGGTAAACGCATATTCAATGCCACGCGTGAAACGAAAACCGGTCAGACTTAACGGAGCGTTGCCAACATTCCGCAATTCAATGAAGGAGAAATCCTCCGTCGCATTTGTGCTCCGTGCAGTTGGCGGAGCGGCATTGTACATAATCTCCGTAATCGCGAGCGGCGGTGTTTGGACGGCAAATGTGGAGGCGGCCGGCCCACTCCACTTATTGGCGCCATCGAAGGCTCGGGCCACCAAACGAGCGTTGGACCGCAACGCCAGCGGTCGTCCATCAAACGCCTTGGCAGCGGGGCTGATCGCGCCGCCGGGAAGACGGGGGTCAGTGCCATCCATCGTGTAATAGATAGCGCCGGTGCGCGCAGACATGCTGACCGTTGTGCCCTCCTCGATGCGGCCTCCGGGGTGGCTGAGTTCTGGAACCCGCAGGAACTGATTGTCAATCCATTCGTAGCGCCCGAGCGTCCACGCTTTCATGTTAGTGATGATTCCCACGTATGTCCGTGGCTGGGAATAGATGCGCGGGTTCGGCCAGACGTAGGTGCCGAGGCGCGGCCAGCGAACGAATTCGCGGGCGGCGGCTTCGCTCAGGTACGACGCAATTTCATCGATGCGTGCGGCGACATTTGTTCCTTTCATGATATTCGTCCGAAGCACACTCCAGCGGTCGGCAATCTTCTGATTGAAGTCGGCGTCGCCCGTGCGTCCATTGGGTGCGGCCGTTCCACTGATCAGGCGCCGAAGCCAAATATGGTCCGAATCCGAGATCAAGCTATAGTACCAACCGTTCGTCCGTTCGCCTTCGAGGTAATCGGCGTTGCCCCAAGCCAGGTTCCAGTCCCAAATCGGTTCCATTCTCAGTTTATCGCCTCGATCTTTGCTCATGTAGTTGCTCAAGCGATAGCCATCGATCTGTTTCGTGAACTCAACAATCCAGTGGTAATCCACGAACGAATCTCGATCGATGTAGTGGGCGTAATGGTTGGTGCCAACGCGCGTCAGCCAGTTTGTGGCGTACAAACAACGTTCGAACTGAACCAAATAATTGCGAATCCAAGTTTGCTGATCGCGCGAAATCTCGCGGGGCTTCGGTTCATGATACTTTAACGCCTGGCCGCCAAACCCACCGCCTCCGAGGGTCGAAAGATTCCGGTCGCCTGGACTGTCCTTATCTTTCTTGATGATGTAGCCGCCGCTAATGTCGGGTTCGCTGGCATCAAGATGGGCCAGGCGCCGCAGGTCCACACGATTCTTGTCGATCTTGATTTTCTCCATCAGCACATACACGCCTCGGTAATCGACCGGATAGTTGAGACGCCCTGGAGTGCTCTTCAGGAAAACTTCGACGAACACCGTGCGTGGCGAGTAATGGCCCATCTGCCGGTTCAGCTCAAAAGTGAGCACGTTATTCATCAGGCACTTGTCCGTGTAAGGATTGTGCAGGACCCAATCGGATTCCGAAGGCAAGCCCAGCAGCGGCGCTTCGACGTCGTTTCCAGACGGATCGTTGATCTCAATGTTGTAGGGCAGTTTTGGAAAACCGGCCGAAGTCTGGCCGCGAACTTCGATCTGTGCCGCGCTTTCGAAGTCTGGCTGACTCAACAGCCGCGCGCGGCCATCCTTGACGTCAAAACTGGAGATGTGCGCCCGGATGCGGCGGTCTTGCGGGATGCTCTTGCCGGCAGTGTTGATAATGAGCAGCGGCAAATTTGAGCTGAAATTGGTCATGCTCGCGGAGAGAAACGAATAAGTTTGAATGACGATCTGACTTGGCAGAAGTCCCTCTTTGTAAACGCGAGCATTGATGACAGTGTTTGAACTGAGCACAAACGGCTGCGTGTACACGGGCGAGCTGTTGGTCGGCGCGGCCCCATCGAGCGTGTAGCGAATTTGACCGGATGGAGCGGAGATTGCGACCCGAAGACTCTCGTCATTGAAAACGCCGCCATTAATCGAGAAGATGGGATCCGGCGCAAAGCCGGGGCCGCTGACTGCGTTCGTCGTGCCTGGCGTCGGCATCAGAAGGTAGCCCGCCAGCGCAGGATCGACCCGATCGCGTCCGTAAGAGATATTCGCTTTTTGGGGCGGGTAGTTCGGCGCGAAAGAGGAAATGACATTGGTCGTCGGATCGACCAGCGCAAGATACTCGCCTTCGGTCGCCAGCCGGAAGTTTGCGTGCAAACCAGTCGCTGAATTTGTCCGATCCTTTTCGGAAGCCCAGACAAGCAGGTACGCATTCGGAGCGAGAGTAACCGCGGGAAAACGCCATTTCGCCAGGTTGGTCGCTTCATCGGTCAAGTGCCAACCACCGAGGTCCAGGGCTTCCGTTCCCAAGTTCAGCAACTCGATCCAGTCCGAACGGGCGGCGTCATCATCTCTTAAGCCGGACGTATTGTCGGCGAGAAATTCGGAAATAATTACTTGAGACCGGGGACGCGTCGGGTGCAGCGTGCAGGTCCAATCCTGGCCTGTGAACGCATTGGCCGGCGTTCCAAGGTCGGTAATGCGATGATTGGTGGCCCACGAGAATTTTACCGGCCCGTTGGGCGGCTGCGGAAAATAGAAAATGTAATCGCGCGGCGAAACCACAACGATGTTTGTCGCCGGAACCCCGTTCACCAGCAGGTCCGCCGGGTCCACGCCAATGACATTTTCACTGAAAATGACCTCTAGGTGCAGCAGTTCGGTCGCAGTCGAACCGGCGGCCGGGACGGTCTCGAGAACCGTGGGCGCCACCGTGTCGCCCGGGACGTTCGACAGTCGAAATTTCCGTTGCACGCTGTCGGGCGGGGCCGGTTCATCAGTCGCGGCGCGCCCCGTCGAGGCAGTCGTTGTCAGCAACAGCAAGATCGAGACTTGAAGCAGCCGAAGGAGCCCCTGAGAAAAGAACACGGCAAGGTTGTGCGGGTTAGTCATGGCAAACAGTGATAGCATTGCCGAAGACAAACGCCAGACGAAACCGGAGAAGCACTTCGACTAAGGCGATCGGAGCGCAGCGTAAACGCTGCGGTACTGGATGGTGTTTCGCCGCACCGGCGCTGGAATCGCTCATCCCGTGGGGAATTCGCCAAGCTTGTCATTCGCGACCTCAGGGTCCACTGTTATAGGGGAGAAGTTTGATTGGGCGCGAGATTATCAACGAAAGGTGCTGACATGATTGCCACTCAAATTCGACAGAAGGATGCTGTCTTTTACTTTGCCGCGTATCCATCGGAAGATCTGCTCACCAAAGCGCGATTCATTAGCCGATTCTACGGCGAAGGCGAATCGATCAAACCGGAGGACGTTCCGCCCGAAGATGACGTCGCGCAGTTCATTGCGCGGATCGAGCGCAGCGAAAAGGCTTTTCAACGCGAATTGTCGCGCGCCAAGGTGGCCGCGATTCGCAATTTCTACGAGACAGCCATCAGCCAGCCGCCCATTCCGGGAACCGTTCTCTTGTTCACGCCGCAGAAACTGCGCTTTGAATCCCTAGGCCAATTCGACTCCGTCGGGAACTTGCAAGAGCCCGACGAAAAATATCTGATCATTGATGGCCAGCATCGCCTGGCCGCGCTGCAGTTTTACGATCGCTCGCATCCTGACGACGCCAAGTCGATTCATGTGCCGTGTATCATCTTTGACGGCCGCAGCGAGGATTTTGCGACCGAAATGTTTGTTATCATCAATTCGACGCCGACGCGCATCAACAAGAGCCACCTCGTGGACTTATACGAACGCGTTTCGTGGGCCGCTCCCGATCGGCGATTTGCGGCGCGCGTGGTGGAAATGCTTTACAGCGAGCCGGACAGTCCATTGCGTTACCGGATCAATCGCCTGGGCGGTCGCAGCAAACAAGAGAAATGGATTCTCCAAGCCGAGCTATTCAACGAAATCCATCGATGGGTGAAGCAGGACTGGTCGAAGATCGAAGGCGAAAGTGACGACAAACGAGGTGCGCAACGTTACTACCACATCATGCGTGACTTCTTCAAGGCGGCCTCTCCTGTTTGGGCCGATGCGTGGGACAACGCGAATTACATGGTCACGCGCCCGGTGACAATCAAGGCGATGATCCGCGTCTGCGCCGATCTCGCCGCGGAGGACGCTGAACCGGAGGAAAATCGCGTCGAACGCTGGCGCGAACGGCTTGCGCCCTGGGACGAACAAGCCCGTTCCTTCCGCAGCGAAGGTTTCTACGAACGCTTTCCGGCAAAGGGCCAAGTTGAACGGGTCGCGAGGATTCATCGGGACTTGGCGCACGCGGCCGGAATTCAGAGTCGCGCCGCCAAACGCGGAACAACGCGAAAGAGAGAAGAGGAATAAACTTCGCCCCGGCACGGAGGCCCAAGACCACTAACTTCCGGAACGCGGTGGCGACATCCCATGCACTTCGACGCGCGAGATCAGGGGCACGTCCAGAATCTCGAACCCGCCATCATCCTTGTGGAAGATGATTAAGGTATCTCCTCCCGGTGAAAGCGCAGCAGATTCTGGGTGTGAGATCAGAAATGCTTTATCCGGAGAATGGAGAGTGAATGGCCGGAAGACTGAGGTTCGAAGCAACTGCTTCAGTTCGTCTGCGTTCATCGCTCCGATATGCCAGAGTTCCAAACGCGTTTCAAGCGCTGCGGTTGTGCAACGATTGTCTAGCGCTGGGCGCGGCACTCCGGGCCCGCGGCCATGCAGAAAGAACGTTGTGCAAAGTGCAAGCTGCAGCGCGCCGCGTTGAGAATGTCACGACTCGTCCAAGTTGATCAGGCTCCATAGATCGAGACTGCCGAACTCAGATTCTCATCGCGAGCGAACCGGATAGTTTCTCATCTATTGGAACGCGACTACGCCGGTTGCAACACCAGCAGTGCAGCTCACGCAGAATTGCGAACACAAAGATCGCAAAGTCCACAGCGCGGCGAAGCCGCAACCAAACCCATCTTGAAAACCCGGCTAACACAAAGATCGCGAAGCCCGCAAAGAAATTTGATTGGGGAATGCTCAGATCTTCGGGTCCTTTGCGATCTTCTGTTCAAACCACAAGCCAAAAAATCTTCTTAAAAATGCAGGACTTTCACCTATTGCATTGCAAAGCAGCCGGATCTGGCTGACACTGACATTGAGTTGACATTCAACCTCTTCGCGACCTTTGCGTCCTTCTGTTTGATTTTTGCTTCTTGGCCGTGCGCCATCGCGTCCCTAGCGTCGAACCTTTTGCTTTTCTGTTGGTATGTTTTGGGCTAAAGAAATGCTGTGTATTTGGACTATTACGGCTTGACCGAGCCGCCTTTTGACCTGACGCCGAACCCGTGGTTTCTTTTTTTTCAGCGCGAAGCATCGAGAAGCGTTCAACCATTTGTTTTATGGCATACGCGAACGAAAAGGGTCCGTGCAATTGACCGGTGAAGTGGGCGCGGGCAAGACCACACTCTGCCGGGCCATGCTCGAACAATTGGGCGAAGGTTTCGCGACGGCTCTGATTTTCAATCCCGTGCTCGACGCGGATCAATTGATGAAAGCGATCGCGATGGAGTTTGGCCTGGACGTCAACGGACTAGACCGATTGGAAACCGTGGCGGCCATCAATGCGTTCTTGTTGCAACAAGTCGAACAACAAAAGGACGCCGTCCTGATCATCGACGAAGCACAGGATTTGACCAACGACCTGCTGGAACAAGTTCGCTTGCTCTCGAACCTGGAGACGGCCGACCGGAAATTGTTGCAAATCGTTCTGATGGGCCAGCCCGAACTCCGCGATCGTTTGAATGATTTTCGGCTCCGCCAATTGCGCCAACGCATCACCGTCCGCTATCATCTGCGTCCTTTGACGCGCTCCGAGTTGGGCCAGTATGTTCATCATCGCTTGCGCGTGTCGGGCGCGAAGGGCGCGCCGTATTTTTTCGACGACAGCACTCTGGCGGATTTATCGCTACAGCCAGGGGATACCGCGATTGGTCAACGCCGTTTGCGACAAATGTTTGTTGGCAGGGTTTGTGCAACAGCGCGACCGCATCGACTACCGCACTGTCGGACTCGCCATTCGCGAGTTGGAAGGAAAGATTTACGTATGAGTCTAATTAACGACGCCCTCAAACGGGCCAGGCAACTGCACAAGAAACCGGCAGCGCCCACGGACTCGGAGGCTCCGCTTCAACCGGTCGAACTCAAGCAATCGCCTCCCGCTCCTCGCCGCGCGTCAGTCGTAATCGTTCCATTGTGTGTGGCGGTGCTCGGCCTGGCCGACTGGTTTTTGTGGCAATGGGGGAATAGCACCCGCCCGACCACGCAAGTCGCGTCAGCGCCACGCGCCACAACGACAAATCGCCTAGTCGCAGCCGTTCGGACCGCGACGAATGTGGCGGCGCTCGTCCAGCAGTCGAGATCCGAAACCAATGCTGTGGCAACCAACGCGCCCGAGCCCACCAAACCCGCTGCTGTTGTCTCGGCCTCCACAACTGAAACGAACAAAGCCACCGAACCAACGCCTGTCGTTGCGGCCAATTCACCTGCCGAGCAACCACAAAGCGCAAGCACGCATGCGGCCGGGCTTGACGTGGGCACGAATCTGACAGCGATTGCCACGGGCCTCAAAAATATCAATTTCCCGGCGTTGAGATTGCAGGGGATCTATTACGGGCTTTCGAAACCTTCTGTGCTTATCAATAATAAGACACTCCATCTCAATGACCAGATCGAGGGGTCAGAATCGCGGCGATTGACCGGCACAGCGTCAAAGTCGAAAAGGCGGACGGACAAACGAATTATGGCTGAAATAAGAATGGCCGCGGCAGGACAGCGCGTCTCGCCTGTCCTGCTTTTGGTGTGCGCTAATGCTGGACAGGCGAGACGCCTGTCCTACAACCACGGCAATCGGGCTAGGAAGAGGGCATGACGTTGCTGGAAAAATTACGGGCCTCACCCCTGCTGGTTCGGAGCGCTCCATTCCTCACCTTCGCGGCATTGACGGCTTTGCAGGGAAAGCTGGGTGATGATTCGCGTTACTGGCTGTACCTCGCAAAAACAGTGGTTGGCGCGTGGGTGATCTGGACGGTCCGTTCATGCATCAGCGAGATGCGCTGGAAATTCAGTTGGGAGGGAATCGTCGTAGGGATTGCAGTGTTCGGCATTTGGGTCGGTTTGGAAGATTGGTATCCCAAAACTGGACAGTCTGGCAAACCGTGGAATCCGTTTCTTGATTACGGGGCCGGTTCCGCCCTTGCTTGGTTTTACGTCGTGACGAGGATTGTTGGTTCGACGCTGGTCGTGCCGCCAATCGAGGAAGTGTTTTATCGCTCCTTAGTCTATCGGTATGTGGCGGACCCGGATTTTCAAAAAGTTCCTCTCGGGCATTTCGCTTGGAAACCGTTGCTTGTTACGTCCGGCATTTTCGCCCTCGCCCATTTTGCGCAGTGGCCCGCCGCATTGCTCTGCGCGCTTGCTTACCAAGGTCTGGTCGTCTGGAAGAAAAGACTGGGCGACGCAATGTTAGCCCATGCGACGACGAATCTTCTTCTCGGACTTTGGGTCGTGTGGAAGGGCGCTTGGCAGTTTTGGTAGCGAACCTCGCGCTCTGAGCCAACGTTCAACGCCGAGCTTTCAACGCTCAACATTCAGACGGCGCACTCCATTCGCTAGCGCACGCGCCGGGATATGAACCTTGGTAGGACAGCGCGTCTCGCCTGTCCTGCGTTTGGTGCACGTAAATGCTGGGTGTACGCTTCTGGAAATCATGATTGTCGTGGCGATCATCGGATTGCTGCTGGCCATGGCCCTTCCCAATTTCGGCAAAGCGCGAACCAGTGCTCGCGTCAAGGCGTGCGTCTCAAATCTGAAAACACTGGAAGGCGCGAAAAACGTCTGGGCTCTCGAAAACCACAAAGCCGGATCAGCAGTGCCGACGCAGCCCGACATTCTTCCTTTCCTTTCTGACAAGCGCATGCCGGTTTGGCCTGGCAATGGCACTTACCGGCTCAAACGCGTGGACAAAAGCCCTTCCTGCTCGCTCTGGGCTTCGGCCATACCGTGCTCAATACGAACATGGACGGGGATGCCGATCCGGATTAAGAAAGCCGAATTCAGTCCGCATCCAGCAAATCTCACTTTGGGACTATCGAAACGGAAAACGCGCGGACTCGGCGGTCCGCGCTCCCATAGTGAGATTTGCCAGTTCGCATCAACGGCCCGTTCTCACCATTGTCAATTTGCGAAAGCTCCGAGATTCCCGCGACGGTCCGCGATGGTTTTGCCGGAGCGCTGACATTCGTGTCCGCAGCAATAATCAAGCTTCTTGTCGTGTTCGAAAGCTCGCATCCCATCGTTCTATGCCAGTTGCTGCGGACAGGAATGTCCGCGCTCCATTTGGTTACCGAAGCTTTATGCGCTTAACTTCACCGTTGATCCTTTCTTTCGTCGCGGCCAAACTTGCAGCCACAATCAGCGCAAGTGCATCAAATCACAATATGATCACAAAGTCTTTTATTGTTCTGGCCTGTTTTCTCCTCCTGGCCAGCAGCGCTGCGGAACCGCTGAGCGACCGAATTCCGTCGGTCCTTGATCTGCCGATGCGCGCCGGTGATCCGCTTACTCCTTTGCGCGGCGCAACTCGGGATGCCGAACGTCTCTCGCGCGAGCGAGCCGAGACGATCATGAAAATCCCAGTGTTACCCATTTCGTCCGTCGATGCGGAGAAACTCTTCAGAGTGCTCGAAGGCCCAGTCGTCCCCGATCAATGGAAAGGCGCATTGCCGTTGACGTATCGCTTCGGGGGAAGCAGCAGCGCGGTGGCCCGCCTCAAGCTGGCTTTCAATTGGGATTTGGCGCCGGCTTACAACGTGATCGCCCGTGTGGTTGGGAGCGATTATCCTGATGAATGGGTCTTGCGCGGCAATCATCATGACGCGTGGGTGATCGGCGCGCGCGATCCGATGAGTGGTCTCGTTCCATTGCTCGAACAAGCCAGAGCCTTTGCCCAATTGCGCGAGAAGACCGGTTGGCGGCCAAAACGGACGGTCCTATTTTGCGTTTGGGATGCGGAGGAACCAGGCCTGCTCGGATCGACGGAGTGGTGCGAGCATCACGCTGCGGAACTTCGAGAAAAGGCGGTCGCGTATGTCAATACGGATACGAATGCACGCGGCTTGCTCGGCCTGAGCGGTTCGCACGCTTTGGAAACGTTCGCCGCGGAAGCAGCGCGCGAAGTCATCGATCCGCAAACGGGCGTTAGTATCTCTGACCGTCTGCGCGCGTGGCGCCTCGTTGGTGGATCGGCCGACGAGAAACAATTGATCAGGGCGCGCCGCAACTGATATCTGGCGGCTCTTGGCTCGGGGTCAGATTACACACCGTTCCTGCAGCACCTGGGGATTGCGTCGTTTGATGCTCGCTTTCGTGGCGAAGGGCAGGGCGGTGAGTACCACACCTGTTTCGACACATTCGATCACTTCACGCGCTTTATCGATCCTCGTTTCGAATACACACTGGCCTTGGCCAAGGTGTGCGGACGTTTGGTCTTGCGCCTGGCCGACGCCGAAATTCTTCCGTTCGACTTTCGCGGGGCCAGTCAGACCTATGCGCGCTACGTGGGTGAAGTGACAAAACTGGCCGATGATTTACGGCGAGAAACCGAGCAAACCAACCAGCTCATTTCGGAAGGTCACTTGAAGCTGGCTGCTGATCCCGCGTTGCCATTCGTTTCGCCGGGACCGAAGGAGCCTGTTCCTTACCTGAACTTCGCGCCGCTTCAGAACGCGGCTCAGGAATTGAAAGTCGAGGCCGATTCATACCATGAGATGCTTCGGGCATATGCTGGACGCAGCCAGCAGTTGAACGAAAGTAATCTTCGTTCCTTGAACAAGACTCTGTTCCAGTCGGAACGCACGCTCTTGAATCCGAAGGGCCTTCCACGCCAGCCCTGGTATCGCCATCAAATCTATGCGCCGGGCTTCTACACGGGTTATGGCGTCAAAACGCTTCCGGGCGTGCGAGAGGCAATCGAGGAACGAAAATGGACCGAAGCGAGCGACGAGATTCAAAATAGCGCCGCGGCTTTGAGGCGCTACGCGGCTAGCATTCGGAGCGCGAGAACGCTCTTGAATAGCGCGGCCGATTCAGCGGTGAAGTCTCGTGCTGAGGAATGAGAATGAGAGAGGGAGAAGTTCACACTGCAGTGTAGTCTTTTAGATAAGGATCGAGTATTGCGAGCCGTCGGAGAGAAGGTATAGTTCCGTCGTGCAGCCGACTATTATCCCGCCGTTCGCGCCTGGTAGAAAAACGAAGGTTTTGCCGCTACAGGCGGGCGATCATTTGAGGGCGTCGGAGTTTCTTCGGCGTTATGAGGCCACTGCCGAAAAAGTAAAGGCGGAGTTAATCAACGGGATCAAGGGCCGGGAATCGGCGTAAACAGCGGTTTCAGATGGCGCTCGTATAGATTCTCGGTGACGTTCTTCGCGATGACTGCTTCGTGTTTCTTCAGCGCCTCGAGATAGCGCTCGCCCTTCTTGGCCGCGATCTTAAAACCGACGTGCAGCAACTGCCGCAAATTCATGTTGAACGCGGTGTTCTTCGGATCGTGACGCAGCGCGGAGACAAACTGGGTCGATGTCCAACCATTCACCGTTTCCTTGGACGGCAATTTGCCCCGATCAATATCAATCACAGTAGCGTACGGCGCGCACAATTCATCGATGTGATCAAGCGCGGTCGAGTAAATCTCTTTCGCCAAGGCGAGACCGTCTCCACCTGCTTCCGCTAGACCGATCACTTCCTCGAGCCAGGTCGTGCCGGCTGTCTTGAGGTGCAATCCGGCATTGAAACGCGCGAGCCCACGGCGGATCGGGGCGTAAATGGAAAACTTGTCGCTCCCGGAGTGGACGCTCAATTTGAGATTCGCCGGCAAGCCATAACGCTTCGTCGCGCAAGCAATCACGGCGAGGTCCTCCCTGAATTCCTTTTCGAACTGTCCCAGGTCGCCGACATAATCTACTCCTTTATTGAATCGTCCCGTGAATTTCGGAGCGATCGTTTGCAACGGGATTTTTTCATCAGCCAGCGCGGCCAGAATCACCAGCAACTCGGGCGGCGTTTGCGGGCTGTCGGTTTCGTCCATCGACACCTCCGTGATGAAATTACCTTCGCCCTTCGCCTTGGCGATATGCCGGCAGATTTTTCCGGCATCTTGAACGGCCAGCAAATACTTGGCCGCGATGCGTTGAATATCGCCGCACGAAATTGCTAATGGCCGGTCGATGTTCGGGATGAGAATCTCACCAATCAGTTCGGAATGACGCTCGACGAAGGCATGCACGGCTTGGGGATCAGCCGGTTTGCCAATCGAATCGGCGACATCAATCGTGTAGAAATCGCAGTGCGGGATGAAACGATCCACCGTTTCGAGCCGGATATGATCGGCGTCGAGATGATAAGGGCGCTGCCAGCCCAATTCCTTGACCGCCGCATCGGCCGCCGCGCGAGTGCTGGAAGGTTCGGACCCAATAATGGTGTGTTCGCGATTTGATTTGTTCCAGACCGGGATGACCTCGGCGCCATTCGCGGCGGCCTTGAGGCAAGCTTGCAATTGTGCCTTGGCTTGATGAGCAAAACGGTCGCCCATGCCGATGGAGTATTTTGCCAACGTCAGTTGTTTGATCATGGGGCCAGTGAACTACGGTTGTGGCGTCGCGGCAAGTCGAAGCGCGCATCGGTCGTTTTAACGCGAAGCGTTTGGAGTGCGCGGAGCTTGCTTGAGCTTTTCGAGCGCGGGGCGCATGCGAAAGCGCTGGCAAGCCGGACGCAGTCCCAACGCAGGCGCGTCCTTCGCGGCGCCACCGAAACACTTGACAGCAAAGAAACGCGATTCGTTCACAACGTCGTTTGACTACGGAGGCGATGCGTTGCGCACTCGGAAAAACCGGGCGTTTCCACCACCGAGCATGATTTCAATCGTTTCCTCACCACTTGCCGGCAAAACCGCGGACTGCCCAGTATTTGTCCACGCGGCTAAGTCGCTCGAAGATTGAACTTCGTAACGAGTTCCCGGAACACCGGACAGCAGCATTCTCAATCGGCCGTTTTCGAGCCCGGCCGCTGTCAATGCCGGTTTGGCTAGCAGCGGAGCATCCATGCCATAGAGATGCACACGGATTGAATCAAGGGTTCCAGTGTGGTTTGATCGCAGGTCCGAAACGTGAACCTGCCATTGACCTTGTGAAGGTTCACCCCAATTGAAGACCGACATGAATTTCCAATTGTTGTAATCCGGGTTGCTATCGAGATGCCGCTCGGCCAAACGACTGCGCGTGCCATGAGGCGAAACCAGCGTGATCGCTAAGTCGCCTCGCCTCGAATGCGCGATGCTGACGGTTACGGTGACATGTTCGACGCGCAGCGATCGGGCTTTGGAAAAGTCAAGGGTCTTTGTCACGCCGGCGGGGGCATTGTCGGGAATCGATTCCAACAGGTTTGTCTGAATCAGAAATAGGTTCGTTTGGGGACCGAGATTCGTCCATTCGGTTGCCATTCGGACGGCGGCATCGGCATTGAGCAATCCCGCGCCGTATTTGTGGTTGAAGCATAAACCGACGCTGTTGGTCATCCAGTCCGATTCTGTTGGATCGGTTTTCGCGGCCGACCTGATAAGTATCTCCTGAACATCTCGCCAGCCCAGCGCTGGATTCGCTTCAACGATTAGGGCTGCGACGCCGGAAACGAGGGCCGTCGCCGCTGAGCTGCCGCCGAAGGTTTGTGTATAATCCACGTCCGGCAAGTCACCTGGAATTGAGCTTTTGTTGAGGCCAAGTTCCCCGGCAAGGTCGGTGGTGACAATGCGATTCTCGTCGGCCACAATTTCCCCGTGCGACGGCGCAGACACAATGACGCAAGCGCCTGGCTCGCTATAAGCGCCCTGTTTTCCATTGTGGTCGATGGACCCGACGGCAATCGTATAAATGGAATTCGCATAGCCGTCATAATTGGCATCGTCCTGTCTGGCGCGTCCGTTTCCGGCAGGCCAAACGAAAACCGTCCCTTTGCCGCCGCGTCCATCACGGACGGCTTTCTCAAGCGCAAGATTCAGCAATTTGCCGGGCGCTTCGAGAGTTTGGCCGTCATCCTGCGGTCCCCAACTGCTATTATTGACGTGAACGATGGGGTGTTGGTGAAGAACAGCGGCCGCATTTTGGTCGTCCGTTTGTTCGTCGCCGCCAATGAGCCTGACTCCAAGAAGCGATGCCTCGTAAGCGACACCAGCAACGCCGATGGAGTTATTGCCGCGCGCGGCGATAATGCCCGCAACGGCCGTTCCGTGGTAATCTTCATTGCCGCCGGGACTCGAATCGTCATCGTTATCTCGAAAATCGTAATCGCTATTCGTCAAGACGTTCGAGGTGAGATCGGGATGTGTGAGATTTAAGCCGTCATCGACGACGGCCACGGTAATTCCACGGCCGCGAAACCTCGTCCAAACGTTGGTGATGTTAATACCGACTTTCGCAGTGTCGGGTGAGTTGAGCAGGTACCATTGATTGGCCAGCAAGGGATCACTCGGAAGAGATTTTTTCCATTGCCGTTTGCCTAGGATCGGTTCGGCGGCGAGGACAGCGGGCGCGCGGCGCAAATCTGAAGCCAGTCTAAGCGTTCCCGCTGCATCGGTTGCTTCGCAGATAAAGTAACCCGGCGCATACGCCAGTGCTTTGATCGATTTCAGTTCCGAAGAGGAACGGGCCAGCGCCCAGTTAGCGTCCGGCGCAGCGTGAACGAGAACTTTCGGAGTGAGCAAACGGCGCGTCGATGCACTTCGTGGTTTGCCGACTTCGTACAGAACTGGCTTTGTTGCTCCATTTGACACCTTCAAACCTGGTGCGATCACGCCTTGAAGCTGGCCGTTCTTTGTGTTGATGGCGCCGAATTTATCCGACGTTTCCTCCACGATCTCGAAAATCGGCCGGGACCCGCCGTCCTCGATTTCAATGGTCTGAAATACTGGAGGCGCCGCAAGGAGAGTTAACAATGACGCCAATTGGACCGCGGCAACGATGCTGATTGAGAGCGGGGGAAGAAGTTGTAAAGCCCTTGGACCAGCCCGGTAAGCTTGTTCGAGGATCGTCGGAATTCTGCGCAATCTCGAGAGCTTTCCTATTTCCGAGGCGGTTATCAACTGCAAAACCGAATCATAACCAGTTGACCCAGTTGACACGCCAACGCGCATCTGTTCTAAATCGCTCGCCCATGAAAAAAAACTCATCGCAACCATTCTATTCATTCATTCGTTCTCGCGGCGTTTTTTCTCGCTTTATCCTTGATCTATTCGGAGGCGGCTGACGCGACCATTGAAGAACGAGTGGCGAAGCTGGAAGCGGCCAAGCCTGTTGTGAACTCAGGGGACAATGCCTGGCTGCTGACCAGTTCGGCGTTGGTGTTGATGATGCCCGCTCCTGGATTGGCGCTCTTTTACGGAGGCTTGGTCCGGCGGAAGAATGTGCTGGCCACCATGATGCACAGCATGGTTTTGATGGGTTTGATCTCCGTGGTTTGGATGGTTTACGGTTACAGTATCGCTTTTGGGGAGGGGAACGCATTCTTTGGCAGTCCGACTCAATATTTCTTGCTCAAGGGTGTGGGCGGCGCGCCCAACAGCGATTATGCCGCCACGATACCGCATCAGACTTTCATGCTGTTTCAATTGATGTTTGCAATTATCACACCCGCTTTGATCAGCGGCGCGTTTGCGGAAAGGATGAAGTTCAGCGGATTTGTGCTTTTCATGTTGCTCTGGGTGACGGTGATCTATTTTCCGCTGGCCCATATGGTCTGGAGTAAGGGCGGCTTGTTTAATTGGGCTTTGGGTGGGAAGATTCCGGTGCTGGATTTCGCGGGCGGCACTGTCGTGCATATCAGCTCGGGAATTTCCGCGTTAGTCTGCGCTTTCGTCTTGGGCAGACGCATTGGATTTCCCAGCGAACCGATGCCGCCGCACAATGTTGTTCTTAGTTTGATTGGGACGGGTCTCCTTTGGGTTGGATGGTTTGGCTTTAATGCCGGCAGCGCTGTGGGCGCCGGTGAATTGGCGACGAGCGCCTTCGCGGCCACACATTTTTCAGCCGCCTCCGCGACTTTGAGTTGGGGAGCTGCCGAGTGGTTTCTGAAGGGTAAGCCAAGCGTCCTGGGTGTGGCTTCCGGAATGGTGGCAGGCTTGGCGACAATTACACCGGCTTCGGGTTTTGTTACGGCGCCGTCGGCCGTTTTGATCGGGCTGATTTCCGGAGTGGTTTGCTACTTCGCCGTGACGAAGCTGAAGGCAGCCTTCGGATATGATGATTCGCTGGACGTCTTCGGGGTTCACGGAGTTGGCAGTACGCTTGGAATGCTCATGTGCGGTCTTTTGGCGAGCGCCGAGGTGAATCCTCTGATTGGTTCGACGTTCCAAACAGATGGAAAACCCATATCACTCGCGGGGGGCATGGGACAATTTCTGAACCAGCTCAAAGGTGTCCTGTTCACAGTCGCCTTGGGCGCCATTGGGACCTTTATTATTTTGAAAATCGTCGGCGCCTTGGTCGGTTTGCGCGTTTCTGAAGATAGCGAGGATCAAGGCCTGGACTTGACGCAGCATGGAGAGAAGGCCTACAACGATTAACGAGGAGGGCCAAGAGCATGAAAAAGATCGAGGCAGTCATCAAACCGTTCAAGTTGAATGAAGTGAAGGATGCGTTGAATGAGGTTGGCGTTCAAGGCATGACGGCTTCGGAGGTCAAGGGTTTCGGACGGCAGAAAGGGCACACAGAAATCTACCGCGGCAGCGAATACATCGTGGATTTCCTGCCGAAGGTGAAAATCGAAATTGTTTTGCCAGACTCGCAAGTGAGCTCGGCCGTTGACGCGATCATCAAGTCAGCTCGAACCGGAAAAATTGGCGACGGGAAAGTGTTTGTCTCAACCGTTGAAGAAGCGGTGCGAATTCGCACGGATGAACGAGGAGAAAAAGCCGTTTGATCCGCGGGCGCTTGGCGTTTTGTCGAAATAGATTTGCAAACAAAGGTGGAGCAAACCTGCGGGTTTGCTGCAGGCGCGGCGGCGTTTCCCAACCTTTTTGAAATCTATTTCGAGAAACAAACTAAATGAGTGGTTTCCGAATAATCGTGTCGCGTTGCGCCCATTCGGGATTGGCATCCGGATGGTCCAAGTTGTAGTTGAGGCCGCGGCTTTCAGGGCGCTGGAGGGCGGAACGAACGATCAACTCTGCGACGGTCGCAATGTTGCGCAGTTCCAGCAAATCGCTCGTGACGATAGAATCCCAATAGTACTCCTGAATTTCATCCTGCAAGTTGGTAATTCGCGTCAGCGCCCGCTGGAGCCGTTTGTTCGTGCGCACGATTCCGACGTAATCCCACATCAAGCGCCGAATTTCATCCCAGTTATGCGAGACGACAACTAATTCATCAGCATTGCTGGCATTGCCAGATTGCCATTCCGGAATCTTAGAAGCAACGGGCGGCATGGTTTGAGAAGCGATTTTCTGCGCAGCCCGATGCGCGCAGACCAATGCTTCCAAGAGAGAATTGCTGGCCAGGCGATTCGCCCCGTGGAGGCCGGTGCAAGCAACTTCGCCAACGGCGTACAAGCCCGCAATCTCCGTCTCGCCATCAACATTGGTCAACACGCCGCCGCATTGATAATGCGCGGCCGGCACGACCGGGATCGGCTCTTTGGTAATGTCGACGCCAAACTGCAGACAGGTGCTGTAGATATTCGGGAACCGTTCAATAATGAATCGCGCCGGTTTATGCGTGATATCCAGCAGCACATGGTCCGCGCCGCTCCGTTTCATTTCGCTATCGATGGCGCGAGCCACAATGTCCCGCGGCGCCAGCGATTTCAGCGGATGATAGCGATCCGTGAATTCGACGCCTTCGAGTGATTTGAGAATGCCACCTTCGCCGCGCACGGCTTCGCTAATCAAAAACGATTTGGCTTTCGGGTGATAAAGGCAGGTGGGATGGAATTGAATGAATTCCATATTCGCGACCGCCGCGCCAGCGCGGTGAGCCATCGCGACGCCGTCGCCCGTGGCAATATCCGGGTTGGTTGTGTAGAGATAGACTTTGCCGCAGCCGCCCGTCGCTAATAAGACAATGGGAGCCGAGAAGGTCTCCACACGTTGAGGATCCTTCCGCAACACGTAAACTCCGAGGCAACGATTGTGTCCTTCGTGGCCTAGCTTTTGGCTTGTGATGAGGTCGATGGCGAAATGATTCTCAAAAATCTCGATATTGGTTCTGGCCGCGACGGCCGCGAGGAGGGCGCGCTCGATTTCCCGGCCGGTGACATCTTTGGCGTGAAGAATGCGACGCTTGGAATGTCCGCCTTCTTTGCCAAGGTCCAATTCTCGGGCGCCGTTCGCCCGAGGGATTTCGCGTTCCGAGAAACGCATGCCTAGCTCGATCAATTCCGCAATGCGGGCCGGCCCTTCCTGAACAATCGTACGGACGACCTCCGGATTGCAGAGGCCTGCGCCGGCTTCGAGCGTGTCGCGCACATGCATCTCGAACGAATCTTCCTTCGAGGTGACGGCGGCGATCCCGCCTTGCGCATAGTTGGTATTCGATTCGGCGCGATGTTTCTTGGTAATGATCGCGACTCGGCCGCGCTCAGCGACCTTGAGGGCGAAGGTCAACCCGGCAATTCCGCTCCCTAGAACAAGAAAATCAAATTGCTTGGTTGCGTCGGGCATAATCTTAAGTAGGACAGGCGTCTCGCCTGTCTCCCGCTAGATCGCTGTGCGTGCGCTCACCGTGAGACAGGCGAGACGGCTGTCCTACTGGGTGCGAACGTCTAAATTGATATTGTCTCAACTCCATCGAAACAATCCCGCAGCATCTTTGCCAGCTTTGAGAGCGGGTACGGTTTGGGCAAGTAATTAATTCCTTCGCGGAGCGTAAACGGCGGATGATCCGGTTGCTGGCTGTAGCCACTCGTAAAGATTACCTTCAATCCCGGTTTTTCCGCCACCAACACTTTCGCCAGTTCGAAGCCGGACATTCCTCCGGGCATTGTAATGTCAGTCAGGAGCAGATCAATATGTTCGGCGTTGGTGCGCCAAACTCCAACGGCTTCTGCTCCTATCGCGGCTTCCCAAACGCGGTAACCGTAGTTTTGCAGCGACTGGATGACTCGGAGGTCCATTGCGCTTGACGGCGCGTTTCTATAGTGGTCGTTCGGCACCGTGACACGCTTTCCTTCGATGGTGTCGAAATCGACGACCGGAATAACGGTCATTGGATCGGGTGTGAAGAGGTGAAGATAACACGCATCCCAGCCCAGGAGGTTTCGAGCCAATTCAATGATAACATCGGCCGCGCCTCGGGGTGTCCTGGCTGCGCTCAATTGGCAACCTAGATTTGAGAGCAGAGCGCTGCGGCGTTCGGCCTTGGGCCGTTCTGTAATATCCCGCGCGACCCCGTGCACACCGGCGGCTCGGCCATTTTCTAGAATGAGACGGGTACTCACCTCCATGTTTACTCGGTGTCCGTCCTTCGCGACATAATCCAGTTCGCAAGTCGTTTGTCCGCCACTCGATAACTTGTGGGCAAACATCGCTCGCGATAACTCACGTGATTCAGGGGCGACGACTCGAAATCCGTTCAAGGCCAGAAACTCCTCTCGCGAGTATGCCAGGATACATTCGCAGGCTTTGTTCACCGAGGTGTAATTCCCTTCCAAGTCATGGGTGTACACCAAATCGCTGGCATCCTCGAACAGTTCTCGATAACGCTCTTCCAACGTCGCGCGATGCGCCAACTGTTCGCGGATTACCGCTGTTTGTTCTTGAACCCGCCGCCGGAGCAACGCGGCCCAACGCAGAACGGCCGCCGTGCCCGCGCCCATTCCGCCCAGGACCCAAAGCGTATGCGCTGCCTTCCACCAATTCGCACTCTTGAGGACAACCACATCCTCCGGCCCACGAAGGAGAAGGCGCAGACGTTGCGTGCCCGGGTAAGAGTCGAATTCCAGGAAACAAACTCCGGTCAATTGCAGAAGGCTGCCCACCCGCAACTGATTCAAGCTGTCGCGACTCCGGTCAGCATCGATAATGGCTGGAAAGGTGACGTCGCCACTTTGCACAACCAGCACCCGCTCATCAGGACGCACGGTGTGATCGACCAAACGACCTTCGGTTCGAATCAACTGGAACTGATGCCCGCGGTCAATTTGCTTCGCTTTATTGATCACGACTGGGTTTGGTGGATCACTCGAACCCATTCGGCGAACGATGCTCTCCTCCAGATGGGCAGCATAATCGCCGCGAACTGGAAATCCCACGACCTCAATTCGGTCACCGCTCTGGAAATGGTTGGTCTGGGTCGTCCGAACATAGAGCGAACCCGTCTCATCTGTGACGAACAACGAACGTCCGAGCCGCTGCAGCGTAACTGTGCCTGACGCCTTGATCCGATGTCCGCTCTCCAGAGGAGTGGCTGCTCGGAACAATTCAGCGATTGGGCGCGCGGGCTGGTCGAAAGGATCGGACGCGGGCAGCCTCTCTAGTTTGATCTGTGCTGCACTTCGAACGAAAAGGCGAGATTCAGTTAATTGTGACACGGCGTCATAATGCATGCAGCTGATCGCCTTAAAACGGATGCCTGCGTCAACCAAGTTCGTAATTGGCCGATTCCAGTCGGAACCGCTTGCCCAGACCTTTGTCTTCACGCCCGCATGCCTCACATCTAGAACAATTCCCCCTGACATATTTGTGGCGGATCGGACGATCCCGTAGGTTTCGATCCACTGGCTGTCAAAGTTTCCATCCGCGAGCATATCGAGTGAAACCTTCGTCGCCGTCGGTGAGGGAACTTCGCCAAGGATTTTGATGCGGGCATTGACAATCATCGCTGCGAAATGCCCCGGCTGACTGAACCCTTCCACCTCAACCAATTGGCCGTGCTTGAGGTGGAATCTTTCGCGGTTCAGCGTATCGACGCATATCCCTGCCGGTGTGTCTTGGATATACAAACTCGCTTGCTCGGGATTGTAATAAGCAACCACTCCGCGCAGACGCACGGGGTAACCTCGCCCCAACTCACGTGGCGCCATGGCTCTAATTGCGTGAGCCGATGTCAAAAGTCGAAGGTAGGGGGCGGAAGGTAAAGCTGTTTCAACCCTCGCACTGAGGGGTTGGGCAATTGTCTGAAGATACGCGTCATCCCGCAACACCACCCCGCGCTCGACAACGGGGAATCCGGCTGCGTCCACACGGTCTCCAACTCGAATGTCTTCTGAGAGCCTAGTTCGAAATCGAATTAGGCCCGTGTTATCCTCGATGGCCAGACTGCCATCGGGTGAGAATTCTGATAATGTCCCTTGTATCCGGATGCGCTGGCTGGAGCTTTCGGTCAGATTCGTCACGTTGGAAATCGGCATGAGCGGCAAACTGAATGGTTCCTGAGCAGCGGCCTGTTCGATTGCTACGTCTTCAAGGTTTGAAACCAGGAGTGCCATCCCTTTGATGTTCTTATCGATCCCTATCTCCGCGACGGAAACTCCGGTAATGCGAACCTTGGCGTCGAGAAACCGCGACAACGAACGTTCGTCACCGGAAAACTGCCGTGCCCAGAGAGTGATTCGTTGCTGATCGGACACGATCTGCATTTCGACGCGGCTCTTATGTGCGGCGACCGAGCGGACCGTTCCGGTCGATTCGACCCATTCCGTATCGCCGCCTTCCGAGATGAGTTCTGCGAAGGTTTTTCGCGAAGGCCGGGGAAGGGGCGCGTCTCCCAGGACTTCCAACACGGCGCGATTAATGCATGGCGAGTAATAATAGCCTGGTTCGGCGGTTCCTTCGACTCTGACCCGTTGTCCTGGTTTCGGAAAGGACTGGGTATTTCGTGGAACCACGCCGATGCCGCCTGTTTTGCGTCATGCACGAGCAGGAAGCCAATTAGCAGATTATCCGGATCGCTGTGGGTGACGACGCCTTCGATCCGAACTGGGTATCCCTTCTTCACATCCTCTGACGAAAGCTTTCGAACCTGTTCCGTGCGCGTTAGTGCTGGCAATTGATTCGTGGGAGATTGAGCGCACGCCGTCTCGTTACTGAGGCCCAAGATGAGAACCACGAGGATCGAGAGCGACAAGTACGACTGGGAGAACCAAGCGAAAGGCGAGGCCATGATGGAAAGAGCTTCGTTGTCGTTCGTCGCTGCGACTTGAATCGCCAGGAGCAGCAACTACAAGGCCACCCGGACTTGAGTAGCTGAAACGGAAAAATCCCTGCTGCCCTGGGGCCGCGTCAATGTGATCCGCCCCTTGCATATACTCTGCCGCAAGAAGGGGTCAAGGGAATCCCACGGTCCACGCGATAACCTTCAGAGGGTCATGATTTTGTCCTCCATGATTTTGTCACGTCGTTCTGATCGCGGGCTTTCAGAAAAGAATGAGCGGAAGCCATTGCGGGGAGCCGCTAGGCGGACAAAATCATCGGATCATTCGCTGTCGTTGTTGCGGATAGGCGGCGGCGCTCCGAATCACAGCGCAGCGTTGTCAATGAGGCGCGTGCGCCCAATGAAAACGGCCAGAGCCATTTGCGTTCCACGTTTTACGACGCGAACCGGATGGATACTTTCCGGATCAAAGAAAGCCACGTAATCCACCCGAGAGGCCGGCTGCGCCTCGATCAGCCGCCGGACTCGCGTTTCCATTTTCGCGGCGGATGTTCCGTTTGGCGATAAATGGGTCATCTGGCGGGCCATTTGAACGGACTTCCAGAGGATGTTCGCTTCGCGCCTTTCATCAGGAGACAAATATTTGTTTCGTGAACTGAGGGCCAATCCATCTGGTTCTCGTTTGGTTGGCGCAACGACAACTCGCACAGGGATGTTGAGGTCGCGTACCATCCGCCGGATAATGGTTGCTTGCTGAAAATCCTTCGCGCCAAAGACGGCGACGTTCGGCCCGACAATATTAAGCAGCTTGGCCACCACGGTGGTGACGCCCCGAAAATGCGTTGGTCGAGATTCTCCTTCCATTGTTTTCGAGAGTGTTTCTTCAACAACAAAAGTGCTAAACGGTTGCTCCGGTGAAGTCGGATACATTTCGTCGTTCGACGGAACAAACAGGAGATCGACCTTCGCGGTTCGACACAGTTTCTTGTCGCGTTCGAGGTCGCGTGGGTATTTCGAGAAATCCTCGTTTGGGCCGAATTGAGCCGGGTTCACGTAGATGCTCACCACTACCTTTCCCTTGGATCCGGCGATCTTCCGGGCTCGCTCGACCAAGCTGATGTGGCCTCGGTGCAAATAGCCCATGGTCGGGACAAAACCGACCGAAACGCCTTCCCGCTGCCAGCGTTTCGCCAACCGCTGCATTTGGGGAATAGAAGTCACGATACGCATAAACAGAAACAAAACAGGCCGTGAAGAGGACATCTACACGGCCTGTGATGAAAAGAATTCGTTTATCGGCGGAACTGGAATTGCATCGGCGCTGCGCCGGGATTTTCGTGGGCACACGGGGCGTTGGTCGGCGCATCGGCCGCGCGCTCCGTCGCCGTCACCAGGTTATTTGCCAGCAGATAAGCCTCGACTTCATCGCCGCTGACATCCGCTAGCATGTGATCATTGACAACCACGCAAGGGCTGAGCATTTGGCCGCTTCTTTCGATCATCTCCTGGCGTTGGGGCGGATCGTTAATGATATCCCGATCTTCAAAAGAAAGGTCGTACTTCCGCATTACGGCGCGGACACCCTGGCTCCAACCGCACGACGGTTTTAGGTATGCAACTATCTTAGGTTTGTTCATAGCGTAAAAAATCCGTGATCACAGTGCCACATCGAAGCAGTTTGGCAATACTTTCCTTTGCGTGACGCGTGAAGCGAATTGCGTGACCACCTGTGTTCGATGCGGTGTCATATATCACGTTTCACGCATCACGTTTCACGCATCACTCGCATAGCGTCCCTGGATTTGCTATTCTGCGCCCAATGCCACTCAAAGTGTTGATCGTTCCGGATAAGTTCAAGGGCACCTTGACCGCCCAAGCTGCGGCGGAGTTGATCGCTCAGGGCTGGAGACAAATTCGTGCGGAGGACTCGGTTGAATTGCTTCCCATGACCGATGGTGGCGATGGTTTCGGCGAAGTGCTGAGCCGGTTGCTCTCGGCGAACCTGAAATCTACCCCGACGATTGATGCCGCGCACCGGCCGATCAATGCCGCCTGGTGGTGGGAACCGAACCGTCAGATGGCTCTCATCGAATCAGCGCGCGTCATCGGATTGGCGTTGCTGCCGCCCAAACAATATCATCCATTTGATCTCGATACAGCCGGGTTAAACGCTGTTATCCAAGCCGCTCTCGATTCAGGCGCGAAACGTCTTCTGATTGGAATCGGCGGCAGCGCCACCAATGACGGCGGCTTTGGCCTCGCCAAGTCCTTGAACTGGGCGTTCGTCGATCAACATCAAAAACCTATCGAGAAATGGACGGAGCTCGACTCTTTGAAACGGATTATTCCACCGCCCCAATCTCTCGCGAGGACCGAAATTACCGTCGCTGTGGACGTCCAAAATCCGCTTCTCGGTGAGGTGGGAGCGAGCCGGATTTATGGCCCCCAAAAGGGACTTCGCTCCGAAGACATGCCGCATGCGGAAGCCTGTTTAGGACGATTGGCCGATGTTGTTCAACAGGACCTGGGAATAATGACTGCCTTGGAACCGGGCGCTGGAGCGGCGGGTGGACTTGGCTTCGGACTCCGAACTTTCCTGAACGCGCGCCTCGAGTCAGGATTCAAGTTATTCGCCCAATACGCCTGTCTGGAGGAGCGGATTCGAGCGGCGCAGTTGGTGATTACCGGGGAAGGCGCCATCGATGTCTCCACCTTGATGGGCAAGGGCGTCGGCGAGGTCGCCTCCCTGTGTAGGAATCGCGGCGTCCCTTGCGTTGGAATCGCCGGCGCCGCGCTCCTTTCTGAAGAGCAACGACTCGCCAACGATAAGTTTCATTTTGTCCGAGGCATCGCTCCGGAACTGACTAGCGCCGCGGAGGCCAAGCAAAATCCATCCTATTGGCTTCCGCGTTTGGCAGCTGAGGCCGCCACCGAATGGACTGAGCGCAACGGCAAATAGGTCAAGGCAAAGATCTGCTGCAAAAGTTTTGTCCCGTACGGAACATTCGTGTCGAGCTTAACGCAGACAAAAAGCCTGCCGCGGAGGGCGAACTTCTCAAGCTATGATTTTCAGGCCAGAATTTCTTTCACAATTCGCGCTTCCGCAACGCCAGTAAGCCGTTCCTTAAACCCGTTCCGGTCGTAAAACAGGTCTTCGTAATTCAGACCCAAAAGGTGCAGAATGGTGGCGTGCCAATCGGCGACGCTGACTTTGTCTTCCACGGCTGCAAAGCCGAGTTCGTCGGTCGCACCAAAAACTGTTCCGCCTTTCACCCCGGCGCCGGCCATCCAGGTTGTGAACGCATTCTTGTTATGATCGCGGCCAGCGTTTTGTTCGCTTTTATCGTCCGCCAATTGCGCGATGGGCAGGCGTCCGAACTCGCCACCCCAAATGACCAGCGTGCTTTCGAACAAACCGCGCTCCTTCAAGTCCTGCAATAACGCCGCGATGGGTTGGTCCGTCCTCTGACAAGCTGACTTAAGTCCTGAAACGATTCCGTTGTGGTGATCCCAAATCTGGCCGTTGATAAAAATCTGGACGTAACGCACACCGCGCTCGACCAATCGGCGCGCAATCAAACAACGTCGCGCGTAAGAGTCCGTTGGCTCGCGGCCGACTCCATACAGTTCGAGTGTGGACGACTTTTCCTTGGCGAGATCGAGCGCTTCGCCGGCGGCAAGTTGCATTCGCGCCGCTAACTCGTAGCTGGCGATGCGCGCTTCGAGCTGCGGCTGATTCGGGCGAGCCTCCAGATGCATTCGGTCCAATCGTCCGAGGAAATCGCGGGCCCGAGCGGAAGCGCGCGGTGAATCTTCGCGTTCGGGACGGAGGTTGAGGATCGGCGGGCCTTTCGAACGGAATCGCGTGCCTTGGTAAACGGGGGGCAAGAAACCGGCGCTCCAACTTTCGACGCCGTTCACGGGCAAGCCTCCCGGATCATCGAGGACAACGTAGGCGGGGAGGTTTTGGTTTTCGCTGCCCAACCCGTAAACAACCCACGATCCCATCGCCGGGAAGCCGGTTGGCATGTGTCCCGTGTGGATCAAGTAGAGTGCCGGCTCATGCGTGAGATTTGTCGTGAACATCGAACGGATCACGGCGAGGTCGTCGGCTTGCCGTGCGAGATGGGGCAACAATTCGCTCATCCAGACGCCGGATTTTGCATGCTGGGCAAACTTGAAGGAACTGCGGAGGATCGCGCCCGCTGCGGTTGGACTCTCGATTTCACCCGCGATCTTTTCGAAGTACGATTGGCCGTGATGTTTGTCGAGCATCGGTTTCGGATCGAACAAATCCATCTGGCTCGGACCGCCGTTCATGAAGAGCTGAATGACAGCTTTCGCTTTGGCCGGAAAGTGCGGCGGCCTTGGTTCTAACGGCGAAGAACGGCGAGCTGCGCTTTCGGATGGAATGGAAGCGCCCCGGGTGTTCCAGAGCTGTGGACCCAACAATTGGGCCAAAGCCGTTCCATAAAGACCGCCTGCCATGCGCTCGAACCAAGCGCGGCGACTCAAGAGTGATCGGCTCATGCGCGTTGCATCCTACAGGTTTTCATAATGATTATCCATAGGTTTTTGACAGCAACGCCGCAACGCTGCCTGGCCGGTCAGGTTCATGGACAGCCTCCATGTCTTCCTGACCTGCATTGGGACCATGACCGGCTGGAGCATACGTCACCGCCCTCCAAAACCTGGCGGTCTTCGGTTGCTTCGGTTCCTGGAAAGCCTTCTCCGAAACACATCTTCGCGCATTGCGCCCATGAACCTGACGTTGCGGCATGTAGTCCCGGCTTTAGCCGGGGCGATTGCCATCCGCAAAAACTGTTTCGCTGTCAGCAAACGCTGCCGCCTAAAGGCGGGACTACATGCCGGGAGGTTCATGAGGAGACTCTCCGAAAAAAATTTCGCGCATTGCTGAATTGCTGGGCTGGCTGGGCGATCTGCAGCTTGTCTTTGGGCGACGCCGCGGCTAATGTCTCCTCGACGAAACTCGGGATGCAAACGCCGCCGTCGAGATATGCAAATCACAAAACAACTTGCCCTTTTCGTAGCGAATCGGCCGGGAATGCTCGCTCGGATTTGCGAGGTGTTAAGCGCGGCCCAGATCAACATTTACGCCATTTCGACGAGTGATACGGTCGATCATATCGTGGTCCGGATGGTAGTGAGCGATCCGAAAAAAGCGCTGCACATATTCGAGGAACACGGATCGCTCGTGGTCGAGACCGATGTATTGATGATAGATGGATCGAACAAACCTGGCTCGCTGGCGAGTATTGCTCATAAACTTGCCGGCGCGAAGATCAACATTGAATACGTCTATTCAGCCACAAGTCCGCATGCCCAAAAAGGACTTCTCATCTTGCGCGCCTCCAATCCGCTCAAAGCTCTTAAGGTCTTGAATAGTTGATCGCAGAGCGGAGGTTCGTTTCTGCGGGTTTGCGGAAACTTTCGACTTCCGCGCACGGGCGATGCAAACACCGCCGGAATCTGCAAGACCGGAAAATCTGGGCAATCCAACGCAATGAACCGCGCTATTAAATTAAACCTTCAACAACGCGCGCGCCTCAGCTATGCCGGGCGCCGGCCAGCCAAACTCACTGGCTGTGACGCGAGCAAGAGCCACGAGATGGCGCCAACGGAACGGCGAACGTGTGGCTGCAAATTCTTCCGGAACCGTGCGGTAAAACTTTTCCGCGTGCAAGGCGCCGTCTTCGCTGACCGGGTAACGTAGCAAGAGGTCGAACACCGGCCGAGGCGTATGACCGAGCTCGCCGTAACGATGAATAATCGCGCCAGCTTTGGCTTGCAGATTGGCGCGGATCGCCTCATCGGCCTCTCGAAGCAAGGCTTCCGGTTCAGTGGCTTTAATCTCTCGCAGATGCCAGGCAACAGGCAGCGGCTGCCAATTCAAGAAGTCGCCACCGCGCGCGACGCGGTCCAGTGCGACTTGATACGCGCCTAAAATCAAGCTGGCAAAACAGTTCCGGAAATTGCTCACGCGCGCCATATTGCGCCACGCATTCGCCGAATCGCAGGCATGCACGCCAATGGAATCGCCATGCACACTGCCGACCGGCTTGCCGGGCGACTCTTCGCGTGGTGTCCGGCCTGAATCGCGCAACACCAATTGATTGGCTGCAAGAGTGATCGTTTCGCCGACATCGGCTGGCGACATTCCTTCGGCGAGCGCGGCAGCCACAGCCTCGGCAGCTTGTTCGGCCGTAGAAGTAAAAATCGTTGGGCTCATTCGTTCCACCCAACCGTCGTCGGCTTTCCGATCGCCAGGTCCGCGTCCTAGCAGCTTGTGCTCTTCGAGCATCTTGGGCAGCAACGTCCGCGGTTTGTCCCATGTGGCGCTTCGTGTCCCCGCCTCCGCCTTGACGCAATAGCGGACCGATTGCCGGAGCAGCGTGTGCGCCTGTTCCTTTCCAATCAGACCCGCCAAATCCCACGCGCGATAAGGCAGCACGACACGATGAACTTCGGTGTTGTCCTGCACAGCCAGCAACAGGTCAGTAAACGCATCGTCGGCCGAGTGGTTCGAGCGAGCCGAACGACAAACGCCCCGCTGTTTCCTCGGCTAAGGCCGAAGATAATCCGAGCTCTGTGGCCACTTCATAGCCAACGGTGGCTACGAGCATTCCTCGGCCGACATCGGCTAAAAACTCTCGTCGTGTGCGTGTGGTATTCATAGAAGTAATCTCCAGACAAGCGGAAGTTCAACCATGCCCCACTCATACGGCGGTGAGGAACGGCGTCAAGGATTTGCTCGACTGCATGATTAGGGACCCTGGACGCAAGAACCGAACCGACGGACGTTCAACAGCAAACGTTCAACGCGCTAAATCGAGACTTACGACATTGGTAGATTCCGCCTTTGGATTGAACAAAACAGTTTCAAGGCAGGGCGAACCTGCTGGTGAGCCGACAAACAGTAATCGCGAAATGCTTCTGTCGGCTCACCGGCAGGTTCGCCCTGCGGACCGCGGACTGTGCCAATGTTGGGTGCTTTGATTTAGTGAGATTCCGATCTAGCCACTCAAAAAGCTTTTCCTAAGAGCAGCAGAAGAAAAAGCACATGGATTGCGGTAACGGCAAGGCCGAGTTTGAGGACGTTTGGTTGGCCTGAAACTGGTTTGCGCTCGGTTGGGTTGGCCATGGACGGTGTCATGTTCGGCGGCATTGCTGGCACTTGCAAATCTACGATTGGCAAAGTGCGTGCCATTCTCGCATCTGTTTGTTTTGGGGCTGTCCGGATGGCTGTTTTGGGCCGCTTCCGACCGGACATAGAGAAGGAATATATGCAAACGGCCCTCGAACCGGCGTGATAATTGGACAGTGCTCTTGTGAATAAGATGTGCGCTGAAGTGGATAACATTTTTGCTCGTTTGCTTGAATTATTTTCAAGGAAGTTCACCTTCGTTCGCGCGTGAGTGATCTTCTCTTCAACTCAACCATGAATTCGATGAAGCGTCCCAACCGATCCGACGCCAGTTGCCTTGACGCCGCGAAAACCCGCTTCCGAGAACGGTTTCAGCGTTCGCTTAAGTCCTGCATCAAACGGAGTTTTTCCGTCGAGGAATGCTTCGGACAGGTCTGGCAAGAGACTCTCGAGGTCATTGCCTTGACTGAACAGGAGGAGGCTGAGCTTTATGCCGAGCTCCTGGAGTGGGCCAAGCAATGGCGCAGATGAAGGTTAAGGTTATTCACGAAGAATCCACCCATTTTACTCACAGGCTAGCTGCGGCAATTTAGGGGATTCACCTATCCCACTAATAGGGCGCATTAGAGTTTTACACCTACCCGAGTCCATTCGCCCGGAGATTCACACGCTTTTGCCGCTTCCGAAGGTTTCTGGAGCGCAAAACTGCGCTGCCCGGACCGGTTTTAAAAGCAATTCGACCATTTTCTCATCGAGTTGAGTCATCGTAAGAAGTCATTTTCCGTGCGCCTTGAGTAAATCATCGACCTCGGCATAACCAGATGGAAACGGAGCGTTATTCGGCGAAGCGCCCGCCCGGAGCAACGCCGCAACCGACTCCGGGGAACGTCTCTCTGTCCAGAAGGAATCGACGCAAGCTTTCACGGCCAGTGCCAGCGGAGTGCGCCCTTCACCGTCCGTCACATTCACTTGTGCGCCCCGTTCCAGCAGGAATTTGACCGTGGTATGCCGTCCGCGCCAAGCAGCGACGTGCAACGCCCTGCTATTCTTGGCGACACTCCAATAGCCATCACCTTCCGCGAACAGTTCCTCAATATTGACGCCGAGATCGAGCAGGTCACCGCGACCGCGGCGTGCCGCGATGAAAACCGTTGACTTCTCAGCAGCGTCGATCGAGGCCGATGCCTGGCTGGGAATCGTTGGATCGCCACCGTGGTTGAGCAAGAGCTCAAAAATGCCGAGAGCATTATCCCGGCGCGCGGCGTGGTGGAGCGCGGTAAAGCCCCAGCCGGAAATTCGATTGGGATCAGCGGCGTTTTGAAGGAGCAATTTGATGCCGTCGTCGTCGTGCCAATCTGCTTTGCGAACAAGCATAGTCGCAAGCGTATCGTCATTGAGTTTGCCGGTATCAACCAAAACTTTCAGCGCGCTATTGTCGTAACCTTCGGGTGCGTGATACGCCACCGCGACATCGTCACCGAGGATAGCTGCGGCCTATATGCGCGCAGATGCTGCTGCTCGCGCTTTCCGGATGAGCCTCTAGAATCGTTTGCGCACTGTCGATGGACCCGTGCCAAACTGAGGCTTCAATGAACGCTGAAATTGGATCAACTGCGCTGCTCATTAATTGAACCGTTGCATCATCGGGAAATGTTCCAATCGCGGCCCACTCGGCGAGACGAAAACTCTTCGTGGCGCAGGTGACCGCTTTTGACTGGGATGCCTTGGTCGTATCGCCGACTTGCAGTCGGCAGCGTGTTCAATCTTGTCCAGCGCGTGGGATCGCGCGGCAGCGTTGTAGATTGAAACTCTGCGATCCAGGGCAACGCGGACACAGCCGCAACCAAAACGGAGCGCGGACATCCCTGTCCGCAGCAACTGGCAATGAACGACGTGCGTTCGAACCGGCGAGAGTGCGAAAGCGCGCGCAATTCCGACGCGCTATCGCATCCCTTGCGACAACTCCGCCGGTCGCTTCTGCATCGCATCGCCGAGTCCCGTGACGCTGAGGTAGTACTCGGCGATTTGGCGCCGTTCATCGCGGTTCGCGGTGAAGAATACTTGATTAACCCCCAGCATGACATTTTCGAACGCCGTCATCCAAGGCAGCAGGCATGGCGATTGAAAGACGATGCCGCGGTCAGGTCCGGGGCCGACCAGTTCTTTTCCCGCCAGGATAATGCCGCCTTCGGTGATGTCGTTCAGTCCGGCAATCATCGAGAGCACAGTCGATTTGCCGCAACCCGAATGGCCGATCAGGCAAACGAACTCCCCTTTTTCGATGGCCAGATCAAAGTCCCTGACAATGACGGCCGGCCCGTTGGAAGTCGGATAAATTTGGGTGAGCTTCGATAAGATCAGGTAGTGACTCATCGGCTATATCTCGATGGTCTCATTCTTGAGTTCGCCGCGGCGAATGGGCTGGCGGCGCGCTGAAAAGGCATTGCGTGGAACGCTCAAATCTTCCCGGCTCGATGTTGGGCAAGTAAAGCTTCCGGGGCACCGTCGTCCGTTGCTTCGCGCCAACGCCCAGCAGATATTCGATCACTTCGCGCCGGATTTCTTTATAGCGAGGGATATGATTGATCGCCTTGCGATCGCGCGGCCGAGGAATGTCAATGTCCACCGCTGGGCCCAACGTCGCACCGGGTCCAGCGCTCAACGGCACAATCCGGTCCGCCAGAAGAATACCCTCATCCACATCGTTAGTGATCATGACAACGGTTTTTTTGTCCTGGTCCCAAATGCGGCTGATTTCGTCCTGAAGCGTTGCGCGGGTCAGCGCATCGAGAGCGCTGAGTGGTTCGTCAAGAAGCAAAAGTTGGGGTTCCATCGCGAGGGCACGCGCTACTGAAACGCGCTGTTTCATTCCGCCGGAAAGTTCGTGGGGCTTCTTTTCTCGTGCGGGCGTCAGATTGACGAGAGAAATATGTTTTTCAGTATGTTGCTGCTTTTTAGCCGGAGACTAATTGGGAAAAACCTGGTCCACGGCTAGATGAATGTTCTCGTAAACGCTCATCCATGGGAGCAACGAGTAATTCTGGAACACGATGCCGCGGTCGGGTCCGGGTTTTGCAATCTCGAGATCGTTCAGTGTGATCACCCCTGAATCCGGTCTGGCTAAGCCAGCGATCATGGAAATCAAAGTCGTTTTGCCGGCGCCGGAGCAACCGACGATCGCGACGAATTCACTGCGTTCGATTTGGAGATCGATGTCTCGAAGGACTTCGGTGCGGGTCCCACGCGAGCCGCAGCTTTTGTGGACGTTTTTGAGTTCGAGGAAAGCCATGGTGTTTAGGTGACGAGTGATGCGTGAGGCGTGCGGAGGAGTTCAATGCCGGTTTTCACAAGCTGTGCAGGAGTTGCGGCGGGTTAATGAAGTCTGTGTTATAAGTGGCGTGGTGTCATAGAGATTAGTGCTGCGTCACGGCTGCCTGCGTATTCACGCATCACGCGTCTCGAATTAGGCATCGCTTCACGCCGTCTTGAATCTCCGTTCGACCAGGCTCATCAACCGATCGAGCACGAAGCCGACGAACCCGATCGTTAGGATACAAAGAATGATGCGCGAATAGTTCAGAGCATTGTATTCCTGCCAGAGGAACCCGCCTACCCCCGGACGGCCCGTTAACATTTCGGCCGCCACGATGACGAGCCAGGCAATTCCCAGACTCAGACGAAAGCCCGTGAATATATACGGCAGCGTTGCCGGAATGAGCACCTTGACGAGAGTTTTCGTGCGCGAAAGCTTCAGAACCTTGGCGACGTTCAAATAGTCGGTCGGGATCGACCGCACGCCTACCGCCGTATTCAGCACGGTGGGCCACATCGCGCAGACGGCGATCGTAAAAAGTGCCCCCAATTCCGAAGCCTGTTTTCCCGCGCCCAGAAATAAGACCAAACCCAACGGCAGCCATGCGAGCGGCGAGACTGGCCGCAGCACCTGGATAATCGGGTCAACGGTCTTTGTGAAGGTTTTCGATAGTCCGAGCATGAAGCCGATGGGCGTGCCTACCAAGAGGGCAATCGCATAGCCCTTGGCAACCAGCACGAGTGAATATCAAGTGAACCGCAGGATGCCTTGATCCATCTCGCCGCGCTTCTCGAATGGTTTTAAGACATACTCTTTGCTTTCGGTCCAGGTTCTTATGGGTGACGGCAGTTCTTTCGAGACCGTTTTGCTCACCAAATGCCACAGCACAACGGCCGCACCGAAGCCCATCAGCGGAAGAATGAGCCAGTCGATTTTCAGTTTGTTCATATGCGTTCAGGGTTTGTCTGTTTCGTGATTCCCTTTGTTGCTCGGCCCAGACGCCGGCGGCAGAGATCAAGGCCACTGAGAAAGTCACAAGCGGCGAGACAATAGTTTTTGCGATGGTGCCCAAGGTCTGCTCGTGACGGAGCCAAACATCGGCTTGATTGATGACGGCTTGCAAGATGCCGGCAGGCAACCCGGCAATGGCGGCGCGGCGCCAGACCGCGGCCTGACCACATGCTCGCAACCACAAAGAGCACCGCAATTTTAGCCATGTCTCCGTTTGGTCACCCCTTCACATTGTTCACCGCAAAGCCTTTTGCGTAAGCTTCGAGATCGCCTTTCGGATCAAACTTTACGCCGTCTAACATTGTCCAGGAGCTGTCGTCCTGGCCGCCGTGTGAGCAGCCGATCTCTTTCATCGCCTCTTCGTAAATATCCGGGCGCATGACCTGTTTGGGGATGCTTTCGTAATCGGGTGCGCCTTGCACCATTCCCCAGCGACGAAACTGGGTCAGCCACCATTTCGCGTAAGCTGGCTGCGGGTAATAGCAGTTGCGTTCGCTAAAGATCATGTAGTTTTTGTTGTCCTTGGTGCGGCCGTCGCCATAATCCACTTTGCCCAGAAGCCGTCCCAGAATAGCTTCTCTCTCGCAATTGATGTAGGTCGGCTTGCTGACGATCTCGCATTGTTCAGGACGATTTTCCAATTTGTCCAAACAGACGCTGGCTTCATGAAGCGCTTTCAGGCAGGGTTTGACGCTTTTCGGGTTTTTGTCCACGAATTCGGCGGTGAACGCGCACACTTTTTCAGGATGATTGGTCCCAATATCCTCCGTAAGAATCGAAGTGAAACCGACCTTGTCCGCAATCGCGCGTGCGTGCCAGGGATCGCCCACACAATAGCCATCCATCTTCCCCACCTTCATGTTCGCGACCGTTTGTGGAGGCGGAATGGTGATGAGTGAGATGTCTTTGTCGGGTTTGATGCCGCCGGCGCCGAGGTAATACCGCATTCACATCGCGTGCGTGCCAGGCGGAAACGTCATCGCAAAGGTAAGCGGTTCGCCAAGTTGTTTGGCTTTATCGACGAACGGCTTGAGCGCCTTCGGGTCGTCCTGGACTTTGCCCTTCCATTCGGCCTTCAAGCAGATCGCCTGGCCATTCCGATTGAGCAGCCACGGGACGATCATCGGTTTCTTCGGTGAGCCGAGCAGACCCATCGTCGAAGCGATCGGCATCCCGATCAACATATGCGTCTCCTGATTGTCTCCGGTTGAAAGTGAATCGCGGATGGCCGCCCACTTCGCCCCTTTGGCGACAACCGAATTGATGCCGTACTTTTTGAACAGGCCTTTCTCATGCGCGATGACAATCGGGGAACAATCCGTCAGGGCGATTATCCCGAACTTCATCGTTTTGGTCTCAGGCGAGTCATCGGCATAGACGCTGCCGACCCAGCCACGAGGCAGCGCGCCGAGCAAAGCAGTCGCGCCGAGCGTAGCGCCAGCGCGAAGGAATTGTCGGCGACTGAAGTTCGATTGGGCGGCTGCTAAAGCCCATTCCCGGCCAGTGATCCATTGAACGCCAGGGCTGCGCGGTGGCGCAGGCTTAATTCCTTCTGAATCACAGAGGCCTGTTGACTTAGGAGCTTCGCAGGACCGCGCGTCCCGCCTTTCATGGTGCACCTCAACGCTCGGACAGGCGAGACGCACTGTCCTACCTGAAGATTCACCGACAGACTCAGAGCGTTGAGCAGCATGCGGTATTGAATTCGTTTTCATGGGTGGTTGGATGACTTATCAATTGTTTTGCTTGTTGAAAAAGGTCTGGACGAAAAGCGCGGCGAATCAATTCTCCGTGCGTAACCAGGGATTCGTTGAGAGCACCCACCGCGGCTAATTGGCGGAGGATCCAAGCGGCTTTATCGCCCGACGGTTCACAGGAGCCGCCTCGATCAAAGATCAAACCGACAGCCTGTGGTCCAGTGCGCGTGGGGCCGACAGCTGAAAAATTCCCCTTCAAAGCATCGCGCGGAGCCCCAAGGTGTTTGGAGAGCGTATCCACCATGACTGAATGATTCTGTGGCGACTCGCAGAAGCTGCAGGCTTCGATCAAGGCGGCGATCAGTTTCAAATGTTGCTCGCGCTGCGCGTCGGCGAACTCGGAACGAACCACTAGAGCTGTTTCCGGCACTTGAGGAAACACATCAGCCATCGTGGCAATACAACAGCCGACTTCATCCTCGAGTGCGTTAGACGTCCAAGGTTCACCACCGGCAAAACCCTCCAGGTGTCCGCTTTTGAGATGTTGCAGCGTTTGGGAAAGCGGCACGGTGGCAATCCGGACGTGGCGATCGATTTCCAGACCGGCACTCTGGAGCCAGTGACGCAACAAAAAGTTAGCCGACGCAAACTGGAACGCGACCCCGAAGGTGTGAACCTTGGTTGTGCGCGACCGCATGATCTCGTCCCTGAATGATTTCCCGTCGCGGACTCCTCGGTCCCAAAGACGCTTGGACACAATGACGGCGCTGCTTTGCGAACTCAGGACGATTCCGGTCAAGCATTCGCAAGCGATGTTGCCGGCACCGGCGTTGAGTGTGAGCGGCATGGCGGCGTCGGCCTGGCCAGCCTCAAGTTCCCCATGAATTATTTTGTCCCGGATGGTGGCCGAGCCAATCTCAAGGCGAAGCTCCACCTCGATGCCGAATTTTCGGAAGAGTCCGAGCTTATGAGCGGCGACGAGCGGTGCTGCATCGAGTTGGGGAAGGAAGCCAATACGGATCTGCTTCCGAGTCTCGATGGGCGATGATGTGTACAATCGTGACAGCATTTGTTGACAGGGTGCTTAGCGGCCCATGTGCCATCTCGCCTGGCTGGCCCACTGGATGCTTCCCATGTTTTTAATGGTGCAAATGAAAGTCTTTCATAAATGAATCTCCCGCTTGACAGCCGACAGCTTCGAGCCTTCGCAATCATCGCTCGGACGGGCAGTTTTACGCTCGCCGCCAAAGAGCTGTACCTCTCTCAGTCAGCCGTCAGCCATTCCATGAAGGCTCTGGAACACGATGTGGGCTGTCGCCTTTTGGACAGAGTGGGCAAAAAGGTTGCCTTAACGCAGGCGGGAGAGCAGTTCTTGCGGCACGCCGATAAGATTTTGGAACAGATGTCAGCGGCCCGCTCATCATTACAAGAGTTGGGCAAATGGGGCCGCGGACGATTGCGGCTCGGAGCTAGCACCACCGCATGCCAGCACATCTTGCCGGCCGTGCTTCGCGAATTCAAAGAGAGCTTTCCGCAAACGATCATCACGATTGAGCCAGGCGATTCGAACGATGCTGTGGAACTTTTGCGAAACCATCGGATTGACCTTGCTTTGGTTTTGGAGCCGAAACGGGAGGATCAACTCACTTTCACACCACTGTTTGGTGACGAGATGCTCTTCTTGCTCAGTCCGCTTCATCCGTGGTCGAAGGCGCAGCGGGTGATTCAAACGGAGATTGCCCGTCAGAATTACATTCTCTACAGCAAATCCAGCCATACGTTCCGAATGGTCGAAGATTATTTCCGCCAGGAAGAGATCGTCCTCAACACATTCATCGAATTGGGCAGCATGGAGGCAATCAAGGAGCTTGTTAAGCTTGGCCTGGGAATCAGCATTGTCGCTCCGTGGATTGCGAAGAAAGAGTTGGAAGAGGGCTCGCTCGTCACCATGCCGCTCGGGCGCCGCAAACTTAAGCGAACCTGGGGCATTGTGCATTGGCGTGGCAAACGGCTCAGCCTC
The DNA here is from genome assembly GCA_016871515.1 of Verrucomicrobiota bacterium. GTDB lineage: Bacteria > Verrucomicrobiota > Verrucomicrobiia > Limisphaerales > SIBE01 > SIBE01. The sequence goes on along the minus strand of VHDE01000002.1, from coordinate 86,233 downwards.
GCTGAAGAAACGTTTGTTGGTTTGTGCCGATCCGCAACGGCGGAGTTGAGCAACGAAAGTTCGGCGAAGTCAGCCTCGCTGTAGTTCGACCGGCGTCCCAGTTAGTGATCGCGCGCGAACTGAGTGAATTGCCATTGCAAACCGCGTGTGGCCCAGAGTTGAAATTCGACCTGCGTTTGCAATAGCGAGGCGCGGGGCCGCTTCCGCCGGGATTCGCTTATCGCGAGACGCTTTATTTGACGCGCATTCCTAGCATCCCTAATGACATCCTTCGACCATTGCGGGGGGGTGCGTTAATTGTCGCTTTAGCCCGGATAACAAGCACTCCAGTGGCCGACTGCTAAAATTTCGTTGGGATTGATGAGCGCGCAATCGATTGATAACTCAGTTCCATTCGGCCAATTCCTCTCCGCCCGCGTACTTGAGTCCGACGCTGAACTGGGCATCGGCCTCTCCCGCCTCAGCCCTGATTGCGGTGGAGATGGGATGTGGTTTCCGAGCAATGACGGGAAAGAAGCGCTGATACCAAGGTTTGTCCATAAGAGCCACCATCGTCGCTCGGCGCTCAAGCACTTATCTGGGACAAGGCAAGTGATTTAATTCGAGTGTCCCGCACCGGCCAGAATCCAAACAAACGTGCTTTGCCCGGTCAAAGATCGGCATACCGTTCTCTCAGCATTGCTGTGAAGCGGGCCGCTTTCATTTTTTCACGATTCTTAAGACTCGGCTTTTTGTAATAGCGATGGTTTCGGACCTCCTGCAACACGCCCTCGCGGGTCATTACCTTCTTGAGTCGCCGCAAGGCTTTCTCAACCGGTTCCCCTTTTCTAAGATTGATTTGTAGCATAGTGAATTCCCTCCTCTTGTGCGGAAGGAGCAAGAAAGGCCACGGAGCCTTATTGCGACAGCAGTCGAAAAGACAACACATACTAACAGCAAAGCGTCAAATGGGAAGGATAAAACTGCCGAAATGTCCGAAATGTTAGGGCGCGCCTTTTCTGGCTGTAGCGGCGTCTCGTAAGAGCGCCGCTAACGTTCACGGGAAGAATGCGGCGCTCTTACGAGACGCCGCTACAACTGAAAAGACGCGCCCTCTCCGAAATGTTGAATTGAAAGCATCCCAGTCCATGAGGTGTTCGACGTTACTTATGTCGGAGAAACGCAGCAGTATCTTCAGCATCCTTCAAGCACTTCAAGCACTGTTTTCCTGAAGAATTATCTCGTGATTTGAATCAGCACCGTGGATGCTGGAGGGCCTTTGCCGCGGCGGAGAATTCTGTTTCGGCGAACAACTTGAAAAATTGAAACAATATGAAACTGGAAAATGTTGAAAATATCGTGGTCGATGAGGCGCTGGACGTTACTTATGTTGTGATGGGGCGAAGAATCCTGACGGACGGCGAGCTTTACAGCGCGATCCGTCTGGAGCGCTTGAAGCGTGGCCGAAAACGTCCGGCGCGCGGCGAACGAATTGTCATAATGGCGCCCGAAGCGCTGTCTTAATAATTCGGTATTCTTCATAGCGGAGCTACTCGATCAGGGCGTTGTCAAACGATAAAAGCGCTGCCGCGTCGAGAGTTTCTCGATGATTTGCTCCGTCCGCTGAATGTCTTTCGCCGGAATGGTGACGAGCACTTCCCACGCGCCAGAGCCGAGATTATCTTGGCGATAAACGCTGTAAGCGCGTTGTGGCAACGCTTCAAAACGAAGCACTACCTCTGTGCCATTGAATGTGGCTGACGTGAAAAAAGGTGCTGTTGAAGAACGTCCCGGAGTTCCGCCTTTGATCAAGCTGGCTTGCCACGTTGTGGGATTCCCGAAATCAACAGCCAGATTGGCTGCCTCCAACGAACTGCCACTTCCATCTGCTGCGGCCGGCCATTGGCCGGAATCCGAATAGGCGAATTCCTGAATCACACGGCCGAAAGCGTCCTCGTATCGGATCAGTTCTCCGCTGTTGTCGAGCGAGCCGGAATATACACCAGCGAGGCGTGGGTTCGCTCCGTAACGCAGAGCAAAGGCCGTGGCATTCTTAACGAGCAGGACTCTCTCCGAAGGCGCGAGATGGGTGATCGCCGCGGTCGTGAAATCGAAAGTAATGCCAGCCGTAAATTTCACCCCCGACAGCGGAATTGAAATGGGTCCTGTGTTGAGCAGTTCGATGAATTCAAACTCGTCCTCATCCGAAATGCCGGCGGTCCTTTCGGCGCCGGTAACGTCCGCTGGGTGATACATGATCTCGGCAATGCGCAAATAATCTTTCTGGAGAGATTCAGAGAAGGTTGTTGCCACATTGATTGCGTCCGTCCCCACAACAGTGCCGCGATGATTCACAGCCTGAAGTTCAATCCGGTTCGTCGCAGATTCCAAGGGAAGCCGGACTTGCCACCTTGTCGCGTCTAGCCAAGTTACAGGAAGAGCTGTGTTTGCGCTGGCCAACCGAATTTTGCAAACGTCAATCCAGCCTCGTCCTTCGAAGGTCACGACCGGTGTGGCCACGTTGAAATCCAAGCCGGCATTGGAAGTGATTTCGAACGGGACTTGAGCCGCGAGCAGGCGCCGGAAGGCAGCGACGCGGCTGTTCATATAGGAGACGTGGCCGTTGTAGTTTTCACCCGTTACGCTGGAAAGGTGCTGAGCCCATCTCGAGAGATAGGCTGGCGTGCAGACGTTGGTCATTACATCGAGCAGATGGCCTTGGTAAATTCGGGTGTAGGGCGGCAACCTCAAAATCCTGAAGACATTCTTGTTGCCATAGATCGATCCGTTTCCCTGTTGGAACGCAAATTCCCAGTCATTCTGCAGTCCAACCACGCGCTGATCGCTCGGCCGAACGTACATGGCAAAGTTGTGCGGGTTCTCGACGCCATAGACATCCGCAATGCCACACAACATCTGGACCGCGAACAAACGCGCCCATTTATCGACATCGATCGTTTTCGCGACCGCTTCCTGCAACGCCGTTCCGCTCAAGCTAAAGCTCTTCGCCATTTCCACGATGCGTGAGTAATCGTCTCGGGCACGTTGATTTTGAATCATGATGCCCCAGCGATACTTCTCGGGATCGTCGCCTTGATTGGCGATGTCGTAATTGACGATCCAACCCACCGGCTGGGGCAGCTTGTAACCTTCCGCGGAGTTGTTGTGCGTCGCTTGGAACTCGCGAATTCCTTCGAGCTTGAACACTGTCCCGTCATTGTCTCCTTCGAATTGAGAGTCAATGAACGTGTCGTCATAGTTCGCGAGATTCAGCCGGGCGTTGCCGATATTGTCGTTGCGATGCGAAACAAAATAGATGATGTCATCGTAGTTCGCAGGCGTTCCACCCGCCTGGACGAGGATATGTTTGGCAAAGTTCTCGACCATGCCGCGCCGGCGCACGATCACCGATTCGCGTGAACCTCTGAACAAATGGTCCGCCGGAAACTTGATGGTCATCCCGGTAGTGGTTGCGTCAGGGCGGCTGAACATGCTTCCGTGCAGGCGGATGCGGGCGTCATAAAAAGCCTCACGTTCATTGTGCACTACCGTACAGCCCAGAAGATCGTCGCTCATCAAGTTCGTTGTGGCGTGCATCAAGCTTGAATCCGCTTGTGTCATGATCGTTCGGAAGGTTTGTTTGTTGGCGAACACTCGCGGCCCATCCACTTTAATCAAAGCCCGGGAAGCTCTCCCCTTAGCGGGATAAGTCGATGCAGCACCCAGATGATCCACGCCTTCCACGTAAAACTGGATGACCGAACCGTTTGGCTGTGCAGGGATCGTCGCGGTGTAAAAGGAGGGATCCGTGGGTTTGAACGCCATCGAGCGGCTCTGCCAAGCCCCAGTTCCAACGACGTAACGCAAGGTCATGCCGGCTACGCCATCCGGATCGTGCGCCCGGACAGAAACCTCGATGCTATTGGTGGCTCGCGGCAAAACGGGAAAGTGACTGAGTTGCCGATAGACTGGCCCAGCATTCGTTACGAAAGTCGAATTGCGGCGTCCGGGCGTGCCGTAATTCTCCGGCATGGCGATAATCGTCGTGGCCGCGACTTTGTTGTAATAAAGCTCTGTGCGGACTTGCGGTGAACCCGCGAGCCATTTTGCGTCAAACGAGATTTCGTACTCGCGTCCGTTGACAACCGGGACGTTTGTCGTTCCCACGCGCAGCGTGGTCTCGAGGCGGTTGTCCATGTAACTCATCGCGCCAGTGGCAACCATGTGAAGAACAGAATCGCCGGAGTTTTCCGGGTGAGGCTCGACAAACGAATGAGAATGCGTCCCGAGCAGTCGCCATTTGGAAGTGCCCCCTGAAAAGTTGGTGTTTTGCAGCAACTGCCGAGGCGGTCCGTTGGTCGGCAATTCGGTCACTGTGATATTATCGATCAACACTTCGCCCGCCGACAAAAGGCCAAGACGGAATTCGTGAAAATTGAAGATGGCGGGCGTATAAAGCGGCGAGGCAGCCTTGGCTCGATACGCATAACGCTTCCATTGACTTCGTTTCCCTTCGAGGCTGGGCGCCCACGATTCGGGCAACGCATTTTCCGAGCGAGGATCCTTTAATTCCAAGCTGGATCCGCCTCCGTTAGGATAGGATGGCCAAGGATGTGAATTAAAATAGGAGATCTCATCAACAAGATTCTCCCGGGCGTCGCGAAGGATGACATGATCGGCATGGTGGGAAAGTCGCTTCCCAAAATTTCCGATGACCTGAGCGCCCGGATATTTCGCCTGCAAGGCGGCTTGGTCGTTTGCCACCACGAGATAGGAATCAGGCCGGAGTTCCGTGCCAGGCGGGAAGGTGAATTCGATGCCACCCGCCAATTCCCAGCCTCCAAGATCAACCGTTCTTTGAGATCGATTATAAAGCTCCACCCATTGTTCCTCGATTTGGGTGAAAGCATTCGAACTCGTTCGATAACGAGGCGGATGATGGTACATGATTTCGTTGATGACGATTTCGTCATGCAAGTCGAAACGATTCGCGGAACCGGGCGTGACGTTTGACGGAGAAAACCATTCGGAGCTGTCGGCCATTCTTGCTCGTGGTTCTGCTTTTACGGTGAGCGCGTCGAGCACGTTCCCATTTGCCGCCGTTAGAAATAAGCGGTCTCCAACCTCTACCGAAAATCCAAGCTGGTTCGCTCCTAACGTGAGCAGCGTGTCAGGTGCGAGCGTTGTGGCGGCAAAAGTGAATGCGCCGCCGGCACTCGAGACAATGCGGCAGTTCGCCAGCGCTGCCGGTGACTCGGCGCGATTGATCAGTTCAACGAAAAAGGGCAAGTCATCGCCGCCAGCCACTTCGTTGAAGCCGATGGCTGGGTCGTTGCCCATCTGAGAGCGTCGCCCAGAAAGTTCCGCGTTCAAGAGCAGAGCGGAATCATCCGCGCTGCTGCTCAAAACCTGAAAGGCCAAAACGTTCTTTCCCGGGAGCAAATGGCTGGTCCATGGTGTCAGATCGACAGTCTCGGGACGGACGACGTCGGCAAGGACTCTCTCGCTATTGGCCTTCGAATTCCACGAAGCCGTTTGAGGAATATTTCTGCGTAAGACTTCGGTCCCATTTAGATAGGCGGCAAAGCCATCCGCGTACCGGACGGTCAAAGCGAGCCCATCGTAAGCTCCGGCGGAGGGCACGTAGAAAGGAAAGCGCGCGAAGAGAGAACTCTCCTTTTGGTACAGACTCGATTGCACGTCGGTCTGGAAAAGGGCGCGGTAACCGGAAAGCGCTGCCGGGGTAACACCGCTCGCGAGACGGCCAATCGTTGCGCCGTCGAGCACACTGTGCCAAATGCCGACTTCATCCAAGCGTCCTCGCAAGAAATACGTCACCCCCCCGGAATCGGCGCCCAATTGCCATCGATCGCCCCCGATCCACATTGTGCCGATGGTTGGGCCTGTGCCGCTGGCCACGCCATTCACGTAAATGGCCATTCGCCCATTGTTGACCGCGGTCGCGGCGACATGGTACCAGACGCCAGCGATGACCTGGTTTGTGGCCGCCACGCTCTTGCCTGCGCCATCAAAAAGGTAATGTTCGAAACGGCCCGAGGGATTGATTCGCAATTGGTGCGACCAGGAAGTCTTGGGCCCGCTTGCGGAAGTCCGGACGATCAGGCTGCATGACCGGACAGAATTCACGAGGACCCAAGACGAAATCGTGTAGGCCGTCGGGTTCACTGGATCGAGAATCTCCGCTTGAGCCGAAACGCCGTCGAAGGCCAATGATTTGCCCGTTCCGATAGCTGGCGGGACCTCATGTGAAAAGGTAGTTCTTGGGCCCTCCGCATTGGCATTGTGGCCGGAAACATCAAGCAGAGTATCGTCGAATGAATAAGCTCGATCGGCGATGATCGGAGAATTTGTCGGAGTGCTAACGTCGTATCCAATCCCGGATGAGCCCGAGTTCCAGCCTGAATCATCAAAGCTGGTTCCCGTCCAGCTGTTGCCTAACGTCGCGCCTGTTGGCACCAACCAGCGGCTCACCGCAGTCCGATGAATGAGTGAATCGGTTCGGGGAGTGTTGGCCTGTTGATCGAGAAAATTAATTGCTCCCGGCGTCCCTCCGATCTGCGCACTGGCGCGCCAGTTGGCGGCGGGGCTGCTCGCGTAGAAGCGATCTTTCTTCGCCAATGAACTGCCGGGAAAGTCCGCCCCCATCGGCCATGGCTCGGAATCGCCGTAGGCCAATTCATCCATCAACCGATTGTTATGGTTTCGGAGACGAAGTGTTTCCCCTCCGTTCGAGAGGCGTTTTGTAAACGGACCAAAGACATTCACCGCGCCACTGGCGCTCTTCAGACGCGCCGGATCGGACGCGATCACGACATAACCATTCGCATTGATGACAGCGTTTGTTGGGAATTCGAAATCGATCCCTCCTTCGACGCGCCACGACGATAAATCGACATCCAGCGACATCTGGTTGTGCAATTCAATCCACTCAAGCGCAGGATCATCTCCCAGCGGATGAAACATGACCTCGTTGAAAACCACAACTGCGTCCGCTGCCGTGGTCGTATTGGGCTGCGGGCAATAAGTGGCCTCTTGTGCTGTCAGAATGTATGGAATCAAACAACAACTCAATGTATGGATCAAATAGCGCATTTTGTTACCCGAGATTAATTCAATAAGACGGTTCCTTCGGTAAGCGCGAAGTCCGGAACAACTTACACATTTCACGAGATTCTCTTAGCATACTTCGTTCCTGCATTGCCAGAACCACCAGCGAAATGTGAGGAGGGCTTCACTCTGCCCAATTTGAATTTTGGATTTGTTTCGGATTTCGAGCTTCGGATTTCGGATTTTCACCGCCAAACTTCTTTGCAGGTGCGAACAGTTTTCACCATTGCGGTGCGGGGTTGACTGCTGCGCCTAGCCTTGCGACAACAGCCCAATGAAATCCCTCGCCTTGATCTTGTCGATACTTTCCTCCTTGGCGGCAGTCTCATCTGCGGCCGAACGCACGCTTCACTCGTTTAAGAAACTGCATCTCGAAAAGTGCTACTGGAGTGAGGGCGCGAATTTTGGCGATCTCAATCAAGATGGCCGAGTGGACGCAGTCTCCGGTCCATTCTGGTGGGAAGGCCCGGAATTCACGCAGCGCCATGAGATTTATCCGCCGGTGACAACTTTCACGCTAAAGAAGAGCGACGGGTCCGAAGAAAAGCTTCCGGGCTTTGAAGGCGTTTTTGGCAGGAAGAACGCATACTCAACCGATAACTTTTTTTCCTTCGTTTACGACTTTAACGGCGATCGCTGGAACGACGTGCTGACCTGCGGTCTGCCAGGCACTCCCGCCTTCCTCTACCTCAACCCCGCCGGCAAGGCGCAGCACTGGCAACGGCATCAAGTCTTCGACGCCGTGGACAACGAATCGCCGACCTTCGCGGATCTGACCGGCGATGGACGTCCGGAGATCATTTGTAATTCTGGCGGGACCTTTGGTTACGCATCGCCAGACTGGAACAACGTCACGGCAAAATGGCCGTTTACCTCGGTGACAGCGAAGGGACCGTGGGGCCACTTCAATCACGGTCTAGGCGTCGGCGACGTGAACGGCGACGGACGCCTGGACATCCTCGAACGAGGCGGCTGGCGGGAACAACCGCAAGCCGGGCGTCCGCCGAACAGCACCCAGTTGACCTGGGTCCGGCATCCGACCGCGTTTAGTCCTGGAGGCGGCGCGCAGATGTTTGCTTACGACGTGAATGGCGATGGACTGCAGGACGTCATCACAAGCATCGCGGCTCACGGTTACGGCTTGGGTTGGTACGAACAATTGCGCGAGAAAGACGCCGGCGGTCATCCGCAGTTCAAAGCGCATGTGTTCATGAACAAGGAACCGTCCGAGAATCGCTACGGCATCGCCTTCTCGCAGCTCCATGCGGTCGAGCTCGTGGACATGGATGGCGATGGCTTGAAGGACATCGTCACCGGCAAATGTTTTTGGGCGCACGGACCGACTGGTGATCCCGATCCCGGCGCGCCAGCCGTGCTTTATTGGTTCCGCCTGGTGCGCGGTTCAGAGGAACGAATCGATTGGATTCCGCATCTGATCGACAACGACTCCGGCGTCGGTCGCCAGATTGGAATTGCCGATGTCAATGGCGACACGCGTCCCGACCTCATCATTGGGAACAAGAAAGGAACGTTCGTCTTCGTGCACGAAACTCGAAAAGCATCAGAACAAGAATGGGCCAACGCGCAACCGCCGGTCAGATTTCCGGCCGCTGGCGACAAACAATTGAAAGCGGAAGAAGTTATCCAACGCACCGGTCCTCCGCGCGCGACGGCGCCTCAGCCGCCAAAGTGAAATTGCGGACTGCGGCTGGCGCTCTGCACCCAACCACAACCCATTTACAGCCTGGGACAGCGGGGATTTCAAGTTGGTTTCTGCGACCGGGAGGAGTAAATGTTTCCCAAGCGTTGTCGCTTTGGTTATGTCACCCGCCGATCCAAACCCGAACTCGACCGCCGTCGCTGGACCGGCCTTCGTGACGACGCATTGGAGTGTCGTGCTCGTCGCGGGCCAAAGTTCATCTTCTAAAGCAGACGAAGCCCTCGCGCGACTGTGCGAAGCCTACTGGCATCCCCTTTATGCTTTTGTGCGGCGGCAAGGATACAGTCCAAGCGATGCGCAAGATTTGACTCAAGCCTTTTTCGAGCGGTTGCTCGAAAGGAAGTATCTCCGCGATGTGGACCAACGGAAGGGCAAGTTCCGGTCGTTCCTGCTCGCCTCGATCAAACATTTTCTCTCCGATCAACGCGACCACGACCGCGCGCAAAAACGTGCCGAAGGCAAAGCCCTCATTCCGCTCGCCGCTCAATCCGCGGAATCGCGTTATCTCCTGGGACCACGCGATGACTTAACGCCCGACAGAATCTTTGAGCGACGCTGGGCATTGACGCTGCTCGAAGGCGCGATGACGCGGTTGCGCGAGGAGTTCGGCCTCGCGGGCAAAGCGGAGTTCTTCGAACAATTGAAGGGTTGCATGACCGAAGAACGTGCGCGGCAAATCATCGAGTCGCTGGGATGGGCCGACGGCTGGCGCGCACGCCCGGATTGGCCCGGGCTGGTTGAACAGCAAGCCATTTTTCGCAAAGGACGAGGCGCATGATTCATCTCCCGCGCGTCCTCGCGGCGGCGGGCGAGGTGCAACATTTCTGCCGACAACAGAGCTGGCACTTCTGCTTCATTGGGGGTGTGGCCGTACAGCGTTGGGGTGAACCACGGCTGACTCAGTATGTGGACCTTACGTTGCTAGCCAGATTCGGTAGCGAGGAAGCATTCGTGGATTTGCGTCTGAAAGCTTTTGTTCCGCGCCGCGCGGACGCGCGGGCCTTCGCTTTGAGCCGACGCGTCCTGCTGATTCAAACACGCGAAAACGTAGGCGTGGACGTGGCCCTGGGCGCCTTTCCGTTCGAGGAGCGAAGTGTCCAACGCGCTTCGGAGTGGACCTGGTCTGAAGCCCAGAGTTTGATCAACTGTTCAGCGGAGGATTTGATCGTTCACAAAGCCTTCGCCGGGCGCGATCAAGACTGGGCCGACATCGAACGGGTGCTGATTCGCCAGCACGGAAAATTGGACTGGAAGGTCGTGCGCGTCGAACTGAGTCCGCTCCTCGAACTCAAAGGTGAACCAGAGGCACTGGATAAACTGGAGCGAATGCTCGCCAAGGTGAAACGTTGGTTAAGGACAAAGTCGTAATCAGGCGACCGCAGCTGTTTCCTGTGTTCTGTCCCGGGGGCTAACCGAGACGGAACATCCCCGCGTTACCTTTTTCCAAATTTTCCTCTTTGTGGAACAGAAGCGATCTTATCCATGAAAAATCCAGATTCAAACTTGTTGCCGTGGATGCTGCTCCTACTGCTCAAGCTCATCCCTTCTTTTGGTTGCGGATGCGCTCGCGTCCCGCGGTATCGCCGACTTGCCAACATGCCAACCGCAGCGGTGATTCTGTCCTTTCTCTTAAGCGCACGTGTGGCAAGCGGCGCGGGACCCGTTGAGGAGAAAGCGTATTATCGGGAAGTAGTGATGGCGGATGGCCCGGTCGCCTATTGGCCCCTAGGCGACCGTACTGTAGCTGTCGCCGCAAATCTCATCGAGCCTGGATTTGTCGGAACTTACGCCAGTAATTCTGGGGGTAAACCTCCCCTCCTAAACGTCGAACGGCTTGTTTCAACCGCTCCCGACGGCGCGGCCACCTTCGTCGCAGACCAAGGGAATGTCGTCCGATTCCCTAATAACGCCTCCATCAATGTCGGCGGACCGTACAAACAAAAAACGGTCGAACTTTGGTTCAGGGCTAATCGCCTGCCGGCTTTCGACAAAAACACAGGAACCTCAGAGAAAATGTTGTTGTGGGAACAAGGCGGCATTGCGCGTGGCCTCTCCTTATATCTTTCCGGCACCGATGCTGGTGAGAATCCGGTTAGCGCGGAGATTTACTTTTATGCCGTGGATGCCGTGGCAACTGACGGCGTTGGGGATGGCTGGGGCGGACCCAGTTCACCCGTCTTTGCCGTCGCAAAAGTGGAACGTGGAAAAGTGTACCACGCGGTTTTGGTGATGGACGGAGATGACAGTGATCTGAATGCGGGCGTCATCCGTGGCTATCTTAACGGCCAACCGGTCCAGGATCTGGCTGCGGGTTCAGGTGTAGGCGTCGGTCTGCTTTACAATCACTCAGGCGCCGCCGGTCTAGGCGCGGTGCATTCCAGCACCGCTTACCACGACGGAAACAGAGACGGGACCTTTTTTGCCGATCCTTTTGATGGAACGATCGACGAAGTGGCACTCTACAACAAGGCGCGGAGCGCGGAACGAATCAAAGTGCATTTCGACGTTGCATCCGCTTCAATAGCGCCGCCACAGGTCGCTCTTACCAATCCGAGCGAGGGCGCGAGCTTCCCCGCAGGAGCCAGCGTGGCAATCACTGCGACAGCCACACGGCGGCGGCTGAGGCAACCATTACCAAGGTGGAGTTCTTCGCTAGCGGATTCAAAGTCGGTGAAGTTACCAGTGGTCCATTCACGCTCAACGTCTCCCGTTTTTTAGAAGGACGTTTCAGGCTAACGGCTCGGGCCATCGATAGCCACGGTTTGGCAACGGAATCTGCTCCGGTGAATATCGTCGTAGGGTCACCGCCAGAAACGATTGTGCTCTTTACATTCAATGACAATACGAAGTGGAGCTACAACCGCGAAGGCATTGATCTGGGGACGGCATGGAGGGAAGTGAATTACGACGATAGCAGATGGCCGACAGGCTTAGGGCCTCTTGGCGACAATGGCGACCGTACTGAAGCAGTTCCGATCCGCACGTTTGTCAGCACAAAAACGGACAGTGGCGATGCGTATCCGACGCTCTATGTTCGAGGTCATTTCAATTTTCCACGCAATTCGACGAGTGGGGTGAGCTTGAGCTTTACCTGCATGATTGATGACGGCGCAGTTTTCTATCTGGACGGAGTGGAAGTCTATCGCACGACGTTTGGAGGAGCAGTGGGAGGCTTTGGTGCTGCGCCGATAACATTTGAAACGCTGTACACCCCGGGCCACGAAGCCGGTCAACTCGAAGGGCCCGTCACGGGATATGCTCGTGCCTCGCGCCTTGAACACGGGCAAAATAGCTCCCAGCAAACGCGGGCGTATTTACGAAAGGCAGCACCTACTTCGGATTCTTCACGCCCTTGGGGCGTCCCGATTCACCCGGTTGTTTCCCATGGTTGGGATCAAAGATCGGCAACACCTGTGCCCGCGTCTTTGGATCATTCACAAGCGCCCCTTCCTCTTCTTTGTGCTCGCGTTCTTCCTCCACGTCGAAGCGGGCGTTGCCCAGGATCGTCCGCTGCGACAACGGACCGGAGGTCAACAGGAACTTCTGCATCTCGTGGAACAGCCGGCTGTCCTCGAAAATATGGTTGCTCCAGGTCACGGCCACCGGCTCCGGCGGGTTGAAGACCGTGTTGATGATCTCGGAGCAATAGCCCCCCACCTCTTCCCGTTCGTCCAGGACCGAGGCCTTCAACAGGCGCAATAGAAACTCGTTCGTGTCGCGGGCCAGCAGCATCAAACCCACCGGACCGAGCCAGAGCGACAACCGCTGAAAAACACTCTCGTACTTTTTCCGGTCAAACCGCTCGGCCGAGGGAAACGGATACTGGATGTCGATGTCGAAATTGCCGTCGAAATCCAGAATGCCCACGCGCCCCTCGAAGAACTTTTTGATGGCGTCGCCGCGTTTGGTGTTCCAAAACCAGACGCCTTGGCCGGCCCGGGGGCCGTTGCGGATTTCATGGCCGACCTTGAATTGGCGGATGACCGCCCGGCTGACAAACGCCCAGAGGTTATCGGCCACTTCCATGCTTTCCTGCTGGTTGAGCGTGCGGAAGACCGCGTGAATGCGCGGCCAGGCAAAGCCCCATCCGTCGCGGTCGCGTTTCAACACCCGGAAAGATTCGCCCTTGTCCTCGCTCAACTCGATCTCGCGGGAAGCGTATCGCCGCCACTCATCCTTCTTGAAAGCAGAGTTTTGGTCGGAAGTCGTCAATTCCTCCTTGCTCCAGCCCAGGCGGACCTTGAGCTTTTCAATCCCCATCGCGTCCGAATAGAGGCAATCCTCCGGCTTGAGCGTGATGATGCGCGGAATGACCGTCGCGCCCTGTTTCCGCCAAAACGCCACGGCGTTGTCCATGATGTGCCAATCCTCCCAGGTCTCGCGAATGAACTTGCGGATCGCCTGCTTGTTCTTTTGCCACCAGCCGTTGAGCTGCTGGCGCGATTGCTTGCCAACTCTCTCGACTGGCTTCAGGCGCAGACCGTAGTTTGAGAAGCCGACCTTCAGGCCGAGTCCCGCCTGAACAAAAAGGTTTTTCTTGTGCCAATCCCGCGCCAGGACCAAAGCCTCGCGCTTGTCTCGCGGATCGCTGGTTGTGTCCGCCCGGGCGTAGCTCTCCAGGATCGCGGAGTTATCAATGGCACAGAGCGCGGCTTGTGTCTTTGACAACACGAAGCCGCGACGGTCGTCGCCGATTTTCACTGGCGGCGCGGAATTGACGTTCAATTCCACCACCACTTTGTCTTTTGCTTTCGCCATGCCTCCTTTTTCACGCCCCGATCAGGGGTAACTCCAGACACGCACAGTTCGATGGATGCGGCAAGAGAAAATTAATTAATTAATCTCTTGCGGCTCCTTTGGCATCGTCCGGCCCACTCGAACGGGCAGTCTTCCGGCCTTTCCTTTTCCGGAAGCGTTGCATATTTGCCTGTGAGCGCGCTTCAATCTCCACGGGCTTAATGGCGGATTCACGCTTGAGGACTACGGATCGTGGGCATCACGGGCTTCCGGTGGTTCTTCACTCTGGGCCTTGACTGTCACTGAGGCAAGATTGAGGATGAGACTGACCAAATCGCTGGAGACGAACCGCCGCCGAGCGTCGCGGTTTGACACTACCGGATTTATGACCACGATGAGGCAAGAAAGCCTTACCCCGTTCGCTACGGCGGTCGGTCTGTCAATGAAAACGAAACAGATTTTCTTCTTCGTCTGCCTGGCAACACAGTGCGGTTGTAGGTACATTGGCGTTGAAACTCCGTTGGTTCCATTCAAATCCGAGATCACGGCTGGGCATAGGTACACTGACGAGGCGATCGCATTCCTCGACGCTCCTGGGACGACACGCGAGGAGGTCATTGCGAATCTTGGACCTCCCCTCCTGGAGTCGCATGAGTCCCAAGTGCTGGTTTACGCATGGCAGGTTACGTCGAGTGTTGTGCCCTTCCAGATTGTTTCAATAGAGCACAACCCTGCGACAGGAGCTGAGACGAGAATCCCATGGAATTCTAAGAGAGAGGGCACCGTGCAGCAGTGGGGTTTGTTCATCGCGTACAATTACAGCGGTCAGATTGTGGCGCATGAAATCAAGAAGACAGGAACATCCGGATTGGAAGAGGCATGCGTGGCGTGGCGACGCGCAGTCACCAGATAAACTCCCGATCTAAATGAATGCGGCGAACCAGCGCTATGGACCCAAGGATCCGCGATTCGCCAAGAATCGATTCGCCATGGTCTTCTTCATGCTCTCGCGTGCGTGGCTCTGAGTTCCGCCTCCGAGAAGATTTGCTCCCACTCCCGTTGCTCGCCCCTGTAGCGATTTGCCACATCGATGTTCACCAAGGCCGGGTCGACCCACCAATCCTCAAAGGGCCGACCATTAAAGCGGACATCCTTGCAGACCAAGTCGTAATCATGCGTAGTCAATATCTCGCGCATCGCCGCGCGCGGGCCATCGCCATGGCGATACGCATCGTGTTCGATAGTGATCACCCGAAAGCGAACGCGCGGCAAAGGTAATGTCCGGAGGGTGACCAACGTATCGGCGTCAACGTCAAGTGATAGGTAATCCACGATTGGGGGAATAAGGTGACTGCACAGCTTCCTTTGCTCCTCCCAATTCATCTTGCTGGCATCTGCGCAAAGGAACGGATTCTTCCGTAGGTTGTGAGCCATTTGACCAACGCGCTCGCTCATGTCCACAAGCAGTCCACTCCAACCCAACCTTTCGAGTGCGATCGTGTTATTATTCCTGCTGGGATGTCCGCTGCCGATGTCCAGAAATGTTCCCGCTGTCTGCAATTTTGTTCTAATCAGCAGTTCATAAACGAAACGATCTTGGCCCGCTTGGCTGCAGCTTTTGAATTCAGCGGCCAGATACCGGAAGGATCGCGCTGCCTGTACTCCTACTGGAGCGGATACCTGGACAAGCCGGAATGGAAGGAGTGTGTGGCCGTGCTCAAACAAGCGGGCGCGGAGGTTATCCCGTGCCATACCAGCGGCCACATCTTTGCGCAGGACATCTTGCGTTTCGTCAACGCGATCAAGCCGCACAAAGTTGTTCCGATTCACACGTTTGCCCCGGAAGCCTTTCGACGGCACTTCCCCAATGCCCGTCTGCTCAAGGACGAGGAAACCTGGGCTGTTGAATAAAACTTTGAATACGCGCGTCATTCTTCCGAGATTTGACCACGGCGAAACTGCATGAGCACTGATCTCTACATGATTAGACCGGACGGAGGGTTGAATCTTGCCTCAAACCAGGTGACTTGGTTCAGTTTTCTCCAATGCTCCAGGGCCATGAATTCGACGCAAGGCGGATGGAATTTCAAGGCTCATTGGCGAAAAAAAGGGCTTCACATTTTGGCAAAGCAAGACTCGGAAATCGCTGCGCTTTGGCTAAGGAATTCACTTAAAAACAACTGTCTCCTCAAGCCGCGCTCAAAGGATTTCAAGTTGAAAAGGCAGTTGTCCGAGGAGCGAGAGCAATTGAAACACGCGTGGGATTCGTCGGAACATGACACAAACAAGTGCAGGGAAGACGAGCTCAACGTTGGGCTTTATTTTCAGCCGCCTGACGGCGTACGCTGGCTCAGTTATGAAGTACCACTGTGCCGCGAGAGGGCAGGACAACTTGAGATTGACCTTGTCGGCTATTCTAATTCCCCAAACCCCTCACTGGAGATTTTTGAACTTAAGGCTGGTAATGGAACGGACAGTCCTCTAATGGCGCTAGTTGAAGCAATCTGTTACGCAATCCAAATTCATCGCTGCCGGACCGCGCTTTTGACGGAGATGAAGGCGAGTCCTGAAGGGAGCGTGGGCGTAACGGAGAAGCACTTTCAGAGAATCAAAATCACTTTAGCGGCACCCAATAAGGATTGGACATATTATTGGAAGGTCACGGACGACGACAGGCAGAAGATGGCAGAAATTGTCGAGAAACTTAATCAGGCGCTCGAAGTTGAAGACAAGCAGACACGGTTTTCCTTGGCGACCGCCACAATCGACCAAAGTAAACTGAAAGTGGATTATCCGATAAGTAGCAGATAACAGCAAAAACCATGACATTTCAAATATGAGTAAACAAGCTGTAGCTGCCAAACTCGTAGGTTCGGTTGTCAGACTTTATGACCCCAATGGGCTTCAGTTCAAAACGCTGAATGGCACAGGCGGGACCAGCGTGACCGTCTCCGGGAATCGGATCGCCCTCTCACTTAAAAACGGCAGAATCAAATTGTTCGATTTGACCGGACGCCAGATTCGCATCATCTGACCCCTGGAGCGTTTTCGGAAATCACCCTTTGGACGGCGTTTGTCGCCAGAGATCAGTCATGACGAACGAACGCCGCGTTCACAACCAACTGTGAGTTTCATACTAGAGCGGAAGATCAGAGAAATCGTCACCCGCGAGGGCGGTGGATTCTGCGGCGGTCCATCCGACGGTTTTTTCCATGTTGTGCCGGTGCCTGCAAGGAGGCGAGGCGGATGGCTCACCGAATGGTTTTTGACTTCGATGCCGTTTAGCAGATTCGTTGAAAGCTCCCGCGAGGAGCACTGGGATTCCTACGTCAGCCGATGTCTTGGATTGGAGTGGGCGAAGCGGCTGAATGGAGATGCTGACCAATTCCGTCTCCAATTACGAGGTCTGTCCTTAGCGACGCCCCACGGCAGAATCGAACGCGGCGCTGGCGATCACTGGAGCTTCGTTTGCGCAGACGACTTTCCGGTTCCTTCAGCGCTTATTTTCAACGAAGTCCTCGTGGATTTTTGTCTGATCGGCCAGACGGTTGAATTTGTGCAGTCCAAAGCGCAATCATGCGCGCACGAACAGAAAGAGAGGCTCAGGACGATCTTGGGTTTGCAGGAAGACTGGACCGCCATTCCAATCGCGGCGCTCCAAGAATCGGGAGGCCATTCAAGGGCGGAATCAACGAC
Source organism: Verrucomicrobiota bacterium (assembly GCA_016871515.1). Classification (GTDB taxonomy): domain Bacteria; phylum Verrucomicrobiota; class Verrucomicrobiia; order Limisphaerales; family SIBE01; genus SIBE01. Next base: position 68,973 of record VHDE01000002.1, on the reverse strand, counting down.
CGCCAACACTCGTTCGTAACATGCCGCGACTCCCGATCCCAGGTTCCGATTCCGATTCATGGGGTGATCTGCTCAATCAATTCCTGCGGGTTGCTCACCGCGAGGACGGCTCGACCAAGGGGGCTTTTGAGGTAATCAATGTCAAAGACTATGGAGCCAAAGGCGACGGTCGGAGCAATGACACCGGCGCTGTTCGGGATGCGATCAAGGCTGCTCTGACCGCTGGAGGGAGAACCATTTATTTCCCGTCGGGAAATTATCTGATCACGGACACGCTCGTATTTGATTCCCAAAGGACAATCGAAGTGTTGGGAAATGGCCGAAGTTCGAATGTGCTTTGGGCTTTCGACGGCAATCTCTTTCAGTGGCCGACAGGAATCTCATGCCGAGAAGTTTCTTTCAGCAACCTGAAGATCACTTCAACCGCAGTGGCGAAAAGTCCCGGAAGCGCGGCCATTTCCTGCAAGGGCGGGGTCGAGCGGAGTTTGTTTGATGGGTTGCTTTTGATGTCCGAAGGAAAATTCAAACTGGGAACCGGAATTGAGTTTGTCGGCGTGTCCGATTCGACCACCATCCGCGACTGCCAATTCTGGCAGGTTAAAGGGGCCGGAATTCGAGTGGGCCACGGGTCTGAGATAGAAATTCACGGAGGCCGGATAATCGGAGAGGAAACTCGCAATGACGGCAGTATTGGAGTGCATTTGACCGGCAACAACGGTGGGGTTCACATCGTTTCCACCGACATCATAGGACTACAAGACGGTGTTCGAATCGAAAACGTGTCTGGGCAGGGATCAAATCGCGAGGTTTTCATCACCCACGCCACGCTCGACAGTTGTTGGCGCGGACTTTCGTTGCGGGATAATTCCTATGTTTCTATCAATGGCTGCTGGGCGGCATCGTGCGACCATGACAATATCCACGTCGAACCAAACCTGGCTAATCCCATTCTGAATATCAATGGCGGAACCATTTTCAATGCCGGAGTCCATGGCGGCGATCCGATGACAGGCCGAAACGGAATCGTCGTGAATTCGGGAACGTTCGTTCTGAGCGGCGTGCATATTCGAAACAATTTGGGCAAGGGAATCTGGGTGCCGAATTCAAACGTTACCGGATACGTGATCACCGGCTGCCGGATCAGCGACAACGGGCAAGGTGTCAAATTGCTGGGATCAAGCTTTCTGGTGTCGCACAATGTTTTTGCTCGTAACGCCACGGCCAATGAGATTCAGGGTGCGAATTATCAGTTCCTGGACAATCTGATCCGTTGAGAGGGCTTCGTGAAGAACTCGCCAGCACCCCAAAGTCGGAGAGAATTCTTGAAGTCGAGCTTCTGTGTCGCCGCCCTGGTCAGCCCATTGTTTCTGCGGGGATTGACTGCACGCGCCTCGAATGATTGTCCTCCCAGGGGTTACGGTGCAGGACCGTACGGTCGGGGCTGCTTTTCAGGCCGATCCGTTCGGCTCTCGACGGGCATTCAAAGCGTAGCCGCGATCCGCCAGAAGGGATTTCGTTTTCTTATCTCTGGCGCGCCCGGACAAACCGTAGTCATTGAGGCGTCCTCAGACCTGACAGTGTGGTCGGAAATTCAAACTCGGCAGATTTTATCGTCTGACGCCAGCGTCGAAGTGTTTGATTTGAATGCGGCTAATGCACCGCACCGCTTTTATCGGGCGCGAAATCCGTGAACCCGCAGTTTTTCAGGAGGCGGTCTGAATTCCGTTATCCTTGGTGTCGCTCAGGGCGTCCGGTGCATCTTGGGTAAGCCCGCGCTCTTCCCTTTCACTTGCGCCTCGGCGCCGTCGGCGTCCGTACGGCGGTTCGACGTCCCTTCCCTTCTCGAAGGGACGCGACTCGGACCATCCGCCCGTGTCGCAGCGTGTAGGTTTTTCTCTCCATCCAAGGTGCAAGCGTGGCTAATTCACGGGCCATCGCCTCGACATCAAAATTGTAACGCTGGGCGCGAGCATCCCGGAGACGCCATAGTTCCGCGATGATCGGATTCTTCATAGTTCAAATTTATAGTAGTTGGTCCGGTGTGCAAATGACCGGGCAATCAAATCCGTTCTGTCGGCAGACGAAGCGGACCTGTTCTTCCGTGACTGGATTGTTGATATGCGTGAAATTCCAGGTCAACAAAAACTCCATTCTGTAAACGGCGCCCAAGGCTATGTGCGTCGCGTCATCCGCCGCGTTTGGAGGGAGAGCCTTCTTTGTAACCAAGGCCCGCGTCAATCTCATCACTTCCGAGGTGACTTGCAGCCAACGCAACGGACGGATGAACTTTAGCCTCCGTTGCACGGCTTCCTCGTTTCCTTCCTCCACGTCTATCTCTTACCATTCAGACCGATGCTGATGAGTCCGGAAACATCCTCGTATCTCGGCTCTCCGAATACGAGGTGCGATTTCGTAATCGCGTGAATGTTACGGTAGCCCTCCGTCAGTGCGTGACCATTCAAGCCGTAGCGAGTGCCGTCCGGCGACTCGAAAATGACCGAATAGCTCTTGAAAGATGCGTTTGGGATTTTACGCTCGCGCCGGATGATGTAGCCGCTCGATACTGTAAGTGGCCATCGGTCTCCAAACTCCGCTGCACTCACCGGAATCTTCACCTCTGATATTGCCGTGCGGCCCGAAAAAACAAGCGAAACCACGAACACAAAAGCGACAGCAGCGGCAATCAGCACAACGACCAGAGCCGGTCGGCCGGTCCTGGTTGGCGATGCACGCGCCGGAAGTGGCTGATACGGAATCGGTGGAGGTGTGCGTATCACGGGCGGCGGCGTGACAATCGGTGGCAGCGTGGGGGAGGTGCGGGACTGCTCAAGCAACACTGCTAACGGGGTCCAATCGGGAAGGCCGTCATAGAATGCCCAGTCATCGGCTCGGAGAACTCCGCTCAGCAAACTCTGCCGGGCTGTATCGGGCGTGAAGTAACCGACGTCCTTGCCGTTCCTATGAACGCGAATGAGCGTGTCGGCAGTCATGGCGTGTAGTGTCACCTAAGATTGGTTAAGAGCGAGACATCTCAGCGCAATTTCTGAAGCGGCTTTTTAGTCGGGCCAAGAATCTGCACAAAATCGGGCGCACGCACGTTCGGCTTGAAAATGACCACGTTGAAACCGGCCGTTCCTGCTTTGATCGCTGCGACGGACCGATAACGAATTGCAGAGACTCTTGTTTGTGCGGCAACCGCCTCCCCAAGTCGTTGCGCGGTTGTGGGCGGGAGTCCGTAACCCCAATTCGATGCCAAATCTTCCAGGGTCACGCCGAGAATTCGGCGCGTCTCTGCATCGACCAAATCAAGCGCGTGCTGCAACCGAACTTCAGCAAAGAACAACGTGACCGGTTGTTTTCCTCGGCGCTCGAAACCTTGAAATTGCCGCCGATACTCGGCCAACGCCGTCGCTTCCGATTCGGAGAAGTAAAGACACTCTACGCCAGACAGATTGAATCGATTCGGCTTGCCGGAAGTGAAGAGAAAATCTGGCGATGCGGGCTCGCCTCCTGGAAACAAAGCCGCTGCCGCGACCGCCCTCACCAGCGTGCCTTCAACTCGGCTCGTAGGCGCCTTCGACAACCGCTTGGGAAAATTGGGCATCAGGTCGGCATTCCAGTGAGCAGATCATCCACTTTGTCGGCCATGTCCTGCCACTGTCCGGCCTTCATGAGGTCTAAAGGCGCCCGGTCTCCCAAGGTCTCGTTTGGCATTCGCAGCCATTTACGGAATTCGGCGTCGCTCTCGGTTACCGCTCGCAAACGTGCAACACGCTCGAAATAACTCAAGGCGTTTTGCAGCGAATCCGCATCCGGCGTTTTGCTTAATGATTGCTTCGTCCGTCCCAACCAACCCGCCAACTGGCTCAGGCTGAGTCCGTAGAGGCGCGCGACGCGCTCGGCAGAAAGATTTCCATTCGGCAACCGAAGGTCTTTGGTCGCCCCGATGACGGATTTCACATTGTCGAGCGGGCTGGGCCGAGCGGCGGGAACGACCTTTTCTTGCTTACTAGGGGCACGCGGTCTGGGCTGGGTTCGCCGCAATGCGTCTTCGATCCGGCGCAAGAGGTGGTCCACGCGCTGCTTTTCTTCGACAAGGAGATCGCGCAAACCCAGGAGTTCGTCGGTGTCGATTCCAGACTTAGCAGTTTTTGCTAATGTCATTGGCACGTGAATACACTACGTGACACGTCAACCATTCGTCAACCTCATCCTGTTCTGCCTGCTGGAACGTGCGCCACAGAGACGAGACTGACAAGAAGATCCGCAGCGTAAGCTCAGTCGCCGCTCGGTGGAATGAATTCACCTGCGAACGTTATCGACTCCGGCACAGCGCCGCGTCGCGCTCGTTCACTGACCAACCCGCGTCGCAATCCAGCAGCCATATTCGGAATGCGACGTAGGCGTTCCTGCCCGCGTCGTGGAAATCGTCCTTGTCGGTTGAGAAGAATCTCCGCGAGTTGTTCTTGGTAAGCTTCCAATTGCCTTGCTCGTCGGTCTCCGCTTGCACCTTGAGCGTCTGCAAACCGAAAAGCGTCAGGAGTTTCGACGCCCAGACTTTCTCTTCCACCCAGCCGATCATTTCCTCGCGGGCGCGCTCGTGATGCGGGATTGGCAAGCCGATCATCCCTTTGCTCAGGGCCGTCTGAAACATCGTGTTCGCGGCGTCCTTCAACACGTCGTCCCCGTGCGCATGCTTCAAATCGGGCCAGAGCTTTTTGATGTCCTCGTCCCCGCGCGAAAACAAACAGAGGATCAAGTGGCCTTCAATCGTGCTCGAACTGCGGAAAACAATCGGCGTGGTTTCAACCTGGATGCCGCGAATCAATTGTTTACTCTTCCGCAGCTCCGGCGCGATCCATTGCCCGCCGCCGCCGAGGTCCAGGACGATCATCGAAAACCCGAAGTCCTGGTGCTTTTCGTGCAGCACCCCGCTCCAGGCTTCCGCATCCAAGCCCTTGATCTTCCGGGCATAGACGAAGTCCGTGGTCCAATCGCCCTCGAAATCGCCGGGGTTCTCCACGGGGCGGGCCGGGCGCGCAACACCATGATCGCGCCTTCGTCGCTGCGTTGCCCCTGGCTCGGAGCCGGGTCCACGCCCAGGAAGTACCGCACTTCCGGGTCTTTTCCGAGGGGATCGGTCGCCCGGCTGAGGATCGGCTCCAATTTCCGTTGTCGCCCCAACGCCTGGCCAGCCTCGATCATCTCCGAGGTGTACCAGCCCTTGGATTGCTTTTGCCAAAGGCCAAGGCCCTCGGCGCGGAATTTCTCCGGCGTGTTCGACAGCTTCAACGTGCGCAGCCGCTTTTCATCGCGATATTGGTCCTTGAACGTTTTGCCCGTGTGACAGCGCAGGTTGGAGTAGTTCTCGTAGGAAAAGCCGAAGGTCCAGTAGTCCGGGTTGCCGCGCTTGACCTCCCGTTCGTATTCGCGATGCACCCGGAATCCGGGATGATTGCCCAGCTCCGCCGTCGCGGACCGCACGACGTTGTTGCACCAGACCGGGTGATTGGCGTTGTAGCAGGGCCGGGTGACCCGCCCCAACAATTGTTTCTGGATGCCTTCGGCGCCCCCGGCCGACATCATGATCTTGGTCCATTCGTCGATGAGCAGCCGGTTCACGCGCCAGCCGGCCAGATTGCGCGCTTCCTGCAAAAAGCCCGGCGCCGGCATCGCGACCATGCTCCGGTTTTTGAAATGCTGCTTCCAACAGCCTGGCTCCTTAAACTGCGATTTCTCCCGGACCTCTTCCTCCATCAGCCCGAGTTGTGCGCGGAACAGGGGCGTGCTGAACTCCTTGTAGTACTGCCAGAAGTTGTCCTTCCCGATTTGAAACGTTTGGAAGATTACCCCGATATGGCAATCGTAGAGGAGGACGGCGGAGAGATTGCACCAGACCCAATCGACGATGGTTTTGCCGCTGGTAAACCCGCTGTGATCCTCGACGTCCGGCGTGAGCCAGTAAATGCGCAGGCGCACGGCCTGGAAGGCGTCGAGTTTGATCTTGAAAAACACCCATGCGGCCATGACCGGGTCCCAGAGGAGATTCTCCAACATGGTCTGGGTGATGCGAAGGTGTTTGGGGGGATCGGTGGAGATCAGGATGTTCACGGGTGGAATCATTTAACCGCAAAGAGCTCAAAGAACTCAAAGAGAGGTGGCAGCTCGTCCCCGCTTTGGGATCTCTGCGCGCTCTGCGGTTAAACTCCCTGCGGTTATTTCCTGATCCGACCTATCTCGGACCAGACGAATTTCCGAATCTGGAATTTGTTCAGAATGGCTATGGGCATGCTATCGAAAGGTCACTCGCCCCTCACCCTTGACCCTCTCCCCGCGCGGGTGAATGCGGAGCTGGCGAATAGCGCGGGGAGAGGGAACGGGAGAGGGGACTTCGAGTTCTTTGAGCTCCTTGCGGTTAAATCCCGTCGCCCGTCTCCACCGACGCTTGCGGAAGAACTGTTTCAGATCGGTCGCGCGGGCCAGGTTGAGGTCCTTGCGTCTTCGTTTTCTCTTCTCGGCTGTAGAGTTCTTCATATTCGCCTTCCGGTCCGTCGCGTTCCAGGTCGGGCAGCACGTCACCGCGCTCCTCGGTGAACCGCTGCACCCCCGCTTTGAAACCCGCGTCCAATTTCGCCAGATCAGCCGGCCGAGACGCTGATTCGAAACTCTGGTCCCAGAGGAACGCTTTGGTGGAATTGATATACGTGACCCAGCCAAAACGATACATCGGCTCAGGCACCTGCCGGCTTTGCTGCATGAGGACCTGCAATTCCAACGCCGTGAAGACGCCATCGAGGATGCGGGTGTCCTTCTTCGCTTTGTATTCCTGAACGCCCTTGATCAGTTCGCCGATCGCGCCCGTAATCGAAATCTGTTTACCCGTGGCGTTGAACCACGGCGCGATGTCCTCGATGTTTTTCAATTGCTCCTGGTACGACTGCTCCAATTCCGTGATCCGGTTTTCGATGGCCGCTTTGTTTTTCTCCAGGAGATTTCGTTTCTCCAGGCTCTCCGGCACCGGTTGCTTGTCCAGGTCCCACAAGGCGTTCTCTTCGCGGCGCAGCCGCATCTCGTTGAAGAGCGCCTGTGTGGCGAGCCGCGCGGTCATGGATTGGTCGAACAGTTTCCGCCATTCCCGCACGCGAATCGCGAACCATTGCTTTTCGACCTTGTTGTCTTCCGGAGAACGATGCGGCAGATCGAACACGGACGAATTGAAGCCATACTTCTTCAACACTTCATCGTCCGTCTCCACCAAGGTCATTTGACCGTTTGGAGCAGAAGGCGGAGGCGGTGGAGTGTCCGGTTGTTTCGGCGATAAGTGTTGCTGCCAGAATGTCCGCAGCGCTTCCAGTTCCGCAGCCAGCTCCTTTTCGGCAATGCCCATATTGTCGCACAGCTCGAATCGAGACCACGTGCGATAGTCATCCGGGTTTCCGTTCAGAGGCAGCCGCAGCGGCCGAAAACCAAATAGTCGCCGGACGATCATCCAGGCCCGAGGCGAACGCGAAAGCATTTCATGAAAAACAGGCAAGTCCTCCTTGCGAACGAGTGAGAATTCCCCGGCGAACAACTCCCATTGCTCAACTCGCCACAGACCAGATTCGTTGACGGGCCGGTATTCGACGACAGCCGCCAAAGCCGGAGACTCGGCTGGAGCCGGTTCGACAGGCCGAAGCTGGGCTTGAATCGGGGACGGTAACTTCGACTTCTTGCGCATCAGTTTTCCACGGCCTTCACGTACCGCTCAAAATCGTGCAACACCTGCTCGGTCGTTTCCGGCAGGCCCGGATGCCCCGCGTGGCTTTGCCGTTGCACATAAAGCCACGAGCAAAAACGATTGATCGTGTCTTCCGAGTAAGCGCGATCCGCGCGGTGGGCATCGGCGATGAGGCCGGGGGAAGATTCCGAGTTCAACCGGGCGCGCCGGCCCAAATAACCGCCGAGCAATTTGATGAGCATGATCGCGCGATTGATTTCATCCGGGCTCATCGGACTCCTGTCCGGCCGTTTGAACAGCGCCGGGTCCAACAACAAACTTTGCTGTTGCGCGACTCCTTCCAGCGACCGGCGTTTCATCACCACCCCGCGCGCCAACCCAGCTTGGCGTTGGATCGGGACGAAATCAGAAGCGAGATGCTTGTTTGCGGCGGAGAACAGCGGACAGAAATATCCGTCCCCTTCCAGAACCAGAAACCCATTCGGCGTGGTTAACAACGCGATCGGATCCTGGAGTTCGAGAAAAGCCAAGTCTTCTGCCAGCAGTACCGATTGATCGCGAGACAACGCACCTGGCCGCCCATTCTCCGCTGCGTAGGCCAACGCCCGCCAGAGGTAGAGGAAGAGCACCGCCGCGACGCCGGGCTTTCCAATCGCTCGTTCGAGCAACCGGAACTCCGTGCGACTCGCGAAGTCCACCGGAATCTGGAGACACTTCCTGTCCATCACTCCATGTTGTCAGGAATTCATCCTGCCTTGTTGCGGAAGAAGGAAGCAAAGCGGCTGGCGACCTGCAAGCAAAATGTGCTCAGCAAAATGATCGCGTGAGGTTAAGTATGCCAGAAACTACACAACCCTGGCAGCCATCAAGAGCGACAGGCCAGCCGCACCTCGCGCGAATGCATCTCGGTTTGCGGCACAATTCTTCAAACTCTGCTGGGCAAGCTTTCGAGCGGCAGCTTGCGCCTCTTCAGAAGGTAGATTCAGATGCCCGGCGGCAGTAGTTGTGGCGTCCGCCAGTTTTATGGTCTCTGACGAATCGATCTGACGCGCTTGACCTGAATCATTGACGTGACAAACAACGATTGAATCTGGCGCAGCGATCCGGCGGCTTTTCCCCATCCAGCGAAGGGCATAGACGAGCAACCAACCTTTTCCAAGTGGCCATTCATCGCCTGAGCACAGGGAAAAGGCGCTTGGGCCAGCAGTTGCGCGTAACGCGGTCTGGAACAGCCAGTCCGTAAACGGCTCGCCAAAGCCCGCAAGAACCGGACGAATTGGCTGGCCACGCACTGTGCCAAGGTCCTGCCCGCGAACAGCGGCATACACATCGCGATCGAACACGACATGCATTGTCCGCAACGGGCGAAAAATGGGATCCCGGAACGCGGTTGGCAGGTCGAAGTTGAAAACCTCCGGCACAAATTGATTTTCACTATTGCGGGTTTCGCGCAGCCGGATGCCTTGAGCTTCGCACGCAAGTCTGAACGCCAACTTGAACTCCGCGCTGCCCAGCGATGGTTTCAATCTCGTACCGTTGTCTGACAAGCCCAACTCTGGACTGAACAAGTCCCGCCACCGTGACATTGATTCCAGCGCCGACTTGATCCACGAGTCCATCTGTTCATCCGTCACGCCGTGGCCAGCTCGTGACTCTGTAAAAAGCCGGGTTGCATCAATCTGCTCCGCCACTTGGCCGAGAATCATTTCCCGGTAATCTTCAGCAGACCCTGAACCAGCCGCCGTCATGGTGCGTTGAATCACATCGAGACGCTCCAGGATGCGCGTGGAGATGTGGTGATCCCACGAATCGGGAACGCGCAGGTTGAAGACACGAACAACATGCTCCTGTCCGAATCGGTCGAGCCGACCGATCCGTTGCTGCAAGCGCATCGGGTTCCAGGGCAAATCGTAGTTGATCATTAAGTGGCAGGCCTTCTGGAGGTTGATTCCCTCGCCTCCCGCCTCGGTGGATACCATGAACCGCGAATTGCGCTCAAACCTGATTCGGGCCGACTTGCGGTCCTCCATCTCGACATCTCCGTGGATTACTTCTACGACCGAACCGGGAAACAAACCCGCGACGCGCTGTTGGAGCATTTCCTGAGTGGTGCGGTATTGTGTGAAGATGAGAACTTTCGCACCACATTCGGTCTTTTCCAACTCAGCGAGCAGCTCCGCACAGTGTTTCCACTTTGAATCGCTCGATAACTCGTGCAACCGAGTCAAGAGTGTCTCGAGCAGGACTCGTTCATTTTCAAAGAACGCTCTGGTCGGCAGGGCGAAATCTCGGACTTCGTCACTGTCCTCATCCTCCTCGTCCACTTCCAACAATTCTGCCAACCGTTCTGTACGGCCTTTTAAAGATTCGAGCCGACGCTGCAAGGCCCGGCCCAGAGCCTGCCAACTGCTTGCCGCAAGCTTGTGGAAAGTGTGCATTACGAGTTGCACAACGAGTTGTGTTCCTCGATCGGAGTCACGCACAAAATCCAGACTTTTCAAAATGTACTCCGTGAGCAGCCTCGACACTTCAGTCTCCTCGGTTGTCCATCGCACATCGAGCGTCATAGCTTGATGCCCCTTGAACAAGAGCCTCCCTTCCCAATCAACAGCCCTAGATTTCGGAGTGCGAGTCAGCGTTTCAACGAGGGCTGCTGTTGTGAGTTGCTGGCCCAATGGCCGATTGCCCGGCTGAAACAAGTCCGGACGAGCCAGATGAAGCAGGTAGAGGAATCTCTCGTCGTCACCCTGGTGCGGCGTCGCCGACAGGAGGAGGAGCCTAGGGGAGCGTGGCGTGTTGTCCGCGTTGTTCACGTGGCGGATGAGCCTGCTTGTCACCAGGAACTCAAACAACCGGTAGTTGGATGTCTTTTCAAGCTTCTGGCTCAGAAAGCGGCGTTGAGCCGTCAATCGGTGCGCCTCATCACAGGCAACCAGGTCAAACCCACCCACTTGTGCGATCAGTTCGCGGTATTCGTCACGTTTCAATCGATCAATCGGTGCAATGACCAGGGGTTGGTTTTGCCAGTTCGACGCGAGCTTGCCATCGAAATCGCGCCCAAGAATCGTGAAGTTCAACCCAAAATGCTCATCCATCTCGTCCTTCCATTGGAGAGCCAACCCCGCAGGGCAGACGACCAACACACGCTGTGGCGGTTCTCGACGCATAAGGCAGGTGATCAACAATCCCGCCTCAACTGTCTTTCCAAGCCCGACATCGTCCGCCAGGACGTGGCCAAAGCGCTCGGAAGCCAGAACTTTCTCCAAGAGGAATGCTTGGTGAGGGAGAGGTTGAACTGCGGCCTTGGTAAAGCCACCAGTCAGATTGTTTTCCGCAATGATGAGTCCAGCAGCCAGCTTGCGCTTGAAAACCTCAACCTCGCCACAAGTCTCAGTAGAGGCATCTGCCATCGGGTCTTGGCAAATCTCAACTTCGCTCGGGGCAACATTAAGAAGTTGATCGAGGTGGTCGAATGACACCTGCATTCGCAATTCGCCGAACGCATCCTCCTCAACATAGCGCACGAGGCCGAACCCGTATTCTGGATGAGTACGGTGAAACAGGCGTGTCTGGGGCTGGAACGTACTGCTCATGACTAACCTTCTAGGCCGAGATGGAGGAGTGGAATGTCGTAATACGTTATCAGGCGAGGGCCAAATTCCGCATCGGCAGCGAGCTTCTGGTAGAGTGACTCGCTCAAAGTCGCAAGCGACTCGAAGTCGGCGCGATTACCGATTTCGGCATCGAGCCAGCCGATTCGCTCCATTGCGCGGCGCACTGGCGTGGATACAAAAAAGGCGAGCGGTTTCACCGCAGAATCGGTGATTACTCCGAGCCGGCACAACTCCCGGACCACAAAGAATAGAGGTGCGCCAGCACTTTGCCCGAAAACCCCGACCCAAGCATGTTGCCCCGGCAAGCGGCCGGTTTTTAGGAAGTTCAGAAGTTGAGCGCCCCGCCCTGACGCGACGAGTTGCAGGAGTGTCCCCTGAAATTCGTCTTCCCACACAAGCTTGTGAATTTTGCGAATGTCGTAGAACACACGCCGCCAGAAATAAGCGCATTCTCCGCTCGCACCCAAATTTGAGAAAGGATGTCTTGTCACGTCTGCAAACAACGCGTCTGTGCCCTCGCCAAACGTTTTCCCGCTCGTGCGTTCCCAGAATTGTCGTCCGTTCAACTCGGTGCACCAAAATTCTCGCACTTCGGTCATGCGCCTGCCGACAGACATCAAACAGGCCAATCCGAAAAGACGGTACCAAATGTTTTTTCCAGCTTCCGAGCTGGCGGCAAGCAAATCTGTTTTCAACCGCGCGCGGCGTGCATTTGTATCGGCATCGCTACTTTTGTAAAGCAGACGCCAATTCTCATCTCCTTCGAGCGTATAGTTTGACATCGGCTTGCCACGTCGTTCCCACCAGTGCCAGAGATTCGCGATGGACCAGGCTTCGACTACCGGCAGCGCTGGCTCGGGAGGCAGCGGTGGGGCAACGGGTCGCAGCTTCTCCGCCAAAATGCCTTTGGCTTTATCAAGTTCGTCCTTCTCTGGACCGGAAAGGCGCAATCTTGTAAACGCTTCAGATTTCAGGTCCGCATCGACGAGTCGGAGAAGAGGTGACTCAGGCTGTTGCGAAATGATCCAGCCGTCGAAAGTCACCCGGTGATGATCCCCGTCAGGGAGAACCGCAGCAATTTCGGCATCAATCCACCTTGATTGATTGATCTGCCAGCGGGATCCAAAAACACCCCCAATCCGACGGAAGAGCATGGAGGGAAATTCCAGCGCGGAGGCGGCAACCAACCCGCCGCCATGAGGTACGATTTCACAAAGGTCCTCAGCCGCTTTTTCCGCATGGCGGCGCAATGGTCGAAGCTCGCTGCTCGCCTCAAGCTCCATTGGTGCCTCCTTCAAATGAAGCACCCGAGCCCAGGCAAGCCAAACCCGGCTCGAAGGGTTCTTGCGGATTTCGCTTGTCGCCCGCCGGATGACAGCATCGTAGGCTCGCTCGACCAACCCACTCCGGGCGATGTTCCGAAGCCCGACACGGCCCTGGTCGGCTTCGAAGTCGCCATTGACCAGAAAATCCAGTGGGAAATCGTGCTCGGTCTCAAAGGTTAGATGGAATTTTCGCCAAGACTTCTCCAGGGTGATTGGCGATCCCTTGGCATCGATACGCACTGCCGCCGCGAACCTACGGCAGGGCGTAGTCGTCGCTGAATTCATCGCCGCATCGAAGAAGACCAGAAAACGCTCCGGTGACTCAACTCCTTCTTCGGTAATCGTGACATATCGCCAGTTGTCGATGTTCTGGCTTCGCGCGATTCGCCACTGCCATACGCGCTGCTCGAATGTGACGCGAATACGGTGCAAATAGATGAGAAAAACCAATGATGCGGGGTTGACTACCGGAAGAGGAGTGTTCGGGCGCGGCGTAACCTCCAGACGAAGCATCTCGAGCACGTGTTTGTAATCCGCTTCAAAAGTAAACTCAGTCAGAGGAGAATGCTTGGCCGGAACCGGTCGCGGATCCGCTGGCTTGAGCAGCAGCAGATCGATCACCTCGAAGTCGTAATCGCCACTGCGGATGTGGACCAGGCCGTTTGCAGCCACTGTGAACAGTGTTTTGAATCCTCGATTAAAACGCCCAATTTCATCAGCGGTGCGTTCACTTTCAGCCGCGAGACGCCAAATCCGCTCTACATCGTGTCGATCATGTCCATCAATGTCGGGTTCGTTGAAAACTCGACCGGCGTGACGCGCAACAATCTTTCGCTGCCCCACCTGTGCGACAGATTCAATTGTGAACTCAAACCAAGCCTCCGCCTCTGGGTTTTTCTTACTTGCATAAGCGCTTTCGGCATTCTGCAACAACTCGCGAAGGATGTGGTGCTTTTCGTAGCCAACTTTCGCAACCAGTTCTCTTAACAGCGTCTGGCGAATCGTATCACGGTACTTCTGGTATCGCTCGAAAGGTGACAGAGCTGCGTCGGCTTGGTAAGCGGGAGATACTGTCGCATTTGTTTCAAACACCCCCAGAACACGGCGGCATTGTTCTTCGTCAGCCGGTGGCCGAAACCGATGGACAACGATTCGCTCCGCATCCAAGGCGAACAATGCGTCGTCCATCTCCGCAACAATCTCACCTTCGTACCGCCACCGCAGATTCAACGCCTTGGGACTTCCGAAAAGTTTGTACGCACCAGCCTTAACAATCTCCGTGATTTCTACTGACACGGGCATGTCGGCCGGCAGTTGGTCGAGATCCAAAGGTGTCAAGATGCCGCCAACTGGGTCGATTTCAAGTTTATCAGGTTGAACACAAGCTTCGGCTAAGGCCGAAACCTCGACCAAGGATCCCGGCAACTTCTCAACCCGCCATTTGGCATCGTGCAGCAGATATTCCTGGAGGCGACTCCCTGCGGGCAACTGCATGCTCGCAGAGGTCGGTAGAATTAAATCGCGAAGCCGCCTCGTCTTCTGGGCTCCCAATCCCAACGACCAGTCGCGCCGCTGCCTGAGACTCGCGCTGCCACAAAGCACTCCCAGTCCAGCCAGGGCGGCTTTCTCAAGTGGAGCTTGCGGCCATTGGTGGAAGTTCTCAAGTAGCTCCCGAGCAAGGAACTCTTGATTGTCGTCAAGTTCCTGTTGACTCAAAAACTTGAAATCAATCTCGGTTTGAAGGCCAAGCCGCATAATGCGCTGATATGCGGCATCGGTCAGCCAGAGCGGCGCTGAGCTGTACTGCGGAAGCAACTCCAGTGCAAACCGGATGGAATCTGGAACGGTCCGGCTAACAAGAGTTTTCTTGGCAAGCTGGTGTTCTTTCACCTGGGCACCGAGAAAGCGACTAACCGCGGTTTCTTCAGCGTCGTCAACGATATGCTTCCAGCGATCGTCCAGACGACGACACGCGGCCTCGAACGACTTGTTGAAGACGAGTGAAAAAGCGTCTTCTCCGGCATGCCGAGCCAACTGGCGTGCGAGGACACCAGACAACCTCTCCTTCAATGAAGTCCTTGTTGAATTCTCCCAAGTTCCCAAAAGTCCCCAGTCCTCCAATTTCTCGACAATGTCCCTCCGCCGTTGGTCTGTTCGTGGGCGGTCCCATTTCTTAAGTAGGCCACAAAAGCAATCCACCGCAGAATCCTCGCCGAGCCACAGGTCAGCAATGAGCAGCCAAGCTCCTTTTTGATTCGGCACGCGAATGCACGAGAGGGTCATTTGCCTTACCGACTCCGGACATCGACCACGTGGTGTTCTCCAGAACCTTTCGCCATAAACTCTCCATTGCTCTTCCGTAGCAAGCCGTACCGGAAGTTCGGGCCACGCCGGGTTGAATTCCGGTTTCGAAAGTTTCTTGAGTTGCTCTGAAAGCGGCCGTCCTCCCACCGGCACCATGGCCCACGACACTTCTGTTGCCCAGGTCTCAATAACTCGTATGGCTTGATGCCACTCATCGGATAATTCCGCTCCTCCGGGTTGCTCACAAAGATCCATCAGTGAAATCTTGATCCCTGTCGAAGTCTCGCAGTTAACCAACTTAAGAAATTCAAGGAGCGCGCTGGGCGAACGGTGAAACATCAGGTTATGGCAGCCGAGGAAAGCCGTCAAAGCAGCACGGTGTTTGGAATCCTCGTCGTCAGGTCCTTCGAGTGCGCCTCGGCACAGGGCTGCCACATCCTGGGCTGACACTTCGGTCATTGGAAATGTCTCGTCAGGCGCGACCGCCAAATCCAAGTGGCTTTCACTTCGTGCCTGCCATTGGAGAACCTGCTGCCAGGCGGCTTTCGCTTCCTGCCGTTCGACCAAACAGATGGCCTTTACGGGTGCTCCTTTGACAAGATTCCCACTTAAGTTGCGGACGAGTTTTCTTTCACGACGTTCAGCAACAAGCCTGTTCCAGATTTGCCATGCCCACGTCTCATTCGTGTTAGGTTTTCTGACAACGAGCGATTCAATCCTCCAGTCTGGGTGCCACTTGTCCGTATGGTGCTCAAGCCATTCCGATACTCCCGCAATCGCACGCTCAATCTGCTCACGCACTTGTACGGCGTCGTCAGGATTCCAATCGTCGCGGGCCAGATTCGTCGGAAGCTTGATATGCAAGTGGAGGCGGAAGGGCCATGTTTTTGTCACCGCGTTCAGCGGGAAAAAGGCATAAGCGGCTCCGTCTTTAACGGTGGTTCCATGTTCATCCTCCTCCTGTTCGATTCGCAGCCGGAATTGCCTGTCCGCGTGCAATGCGATCTGCCATAGATCTCCCGCAGTGACGCCCTTCAGGCGCCAGAATCGTGAGGTGGAAGGCCGCTCGCCGAGCGATTGCGAAGCCAGTTCGACTTTAGTTGCTTCGACTTTGCTTGGAAGATCATTCTCGGCAACTCGCCGGATTTCTCGCATGCGCAACTCGTTCCGCCCAAGCTGGACTAGGCGCACGTTACGCAGGAACAAGGGACAGAGCTCATAGACTTCATGGGCCTGACCTGAAATTCGACTGCAAACTTCCGCTTGTTTGTCTTGGCGAATGCGAAAACAAAACAGTGTCCCGCGTATGGTTTGTCTCAGGTTGGAGGTCACTTGCTCCAGATCGGCCGGTAAGCTTTCTTGATATTCCGGCGTGCAATAGCCGAGCCATTTGACATCTCGAAGTCTCGGATCAAGCATCACCCCAACGCTGCGAAGTTTCGTGACCAGATGCTTCAACTTACTGCTGTCCGGGAGCGACTCTGCGTCCCCCTCCCGGCAGATGGGAAGACGAAAGCCGAAATGACCGGTCTCATCCCATGTGTGCACGAAAACCGTCGACGCAATTCGGTAGCAAGATTTGAATCCGATGCCGAATCGGCCGATGGTTTGCTCGTTAAGTTCAACCCCCCCACCGGCCGCGTGGACAAAGAACCGAGAAAGTCCAAGAAGGTTTAACGACGTTACCTTTCGCCCGTTGTTGCTTACGAAAAGCCAATCGCCATGTAGAAGGATGCGAACCTCCGCTTCTTCGCCATCGGATGCGTCGTCAGCATTCTGTGCCAGTTCTGCGAGGTAATTCGCCGCCAATGCACCCTGGCCGATGAGGAGATTTCGAACTTGAAGCAAGGCTAAATGCGCGGGGCTATTGAGCTGCAGCAACCAGTCGGCATATATCGCGTCGCAACGCTGTTCAGGTGTGAGTCTATCAAGTGCGGCAGCCAAGCCGTGCCAGTCGGACAAATGCTGCTCCTTGAGCCAATCTACCGGCTCGCCGTCAACTCCGGCACGCATCGCTTGTTCGTAGAATATCGGCATCGGGAGTTACGTGGACGTTAGAGTTTCTTTCTTGATGATTTCGCCAATACCTCCAAGTGCAGCCCTGAGCACTCCCGAGGGAGTTGGAACAAGAAGAATGGTGCCGACGTATAAGTTCCGCGTGCCTTAGAATCGTGATCACGTCCGTTTGGATGATCGGCAGCGCGATCACTTCCGGTAAGAACCTCGGGGGCGCCGTAAGTCTTTTGGCTTCCAAGGGTTGTTTGCGGAGTTTCTCGTCTATCGGACTGAGTGGCATTAGCAGTGGATTCGTCGGAGAACGTTTATATGGATGAGGCCAAAAGTAGGTGTGGAGCCTTTCTGCGACGCGGGGCAGGCGAATCAGGACACCTACTTCAATATTTCGGTTGTGTGCCGCTTCTGTGAAACTGGCAAAAGTAACAAACGCGATCTTCCGGTCAACCACGATGGCCTTCGCAGCCTTCGCATGAAGGATCCTGACGCCGAAGGATCCCGCGGATTCCTGACTTGAGCCAAAAGTCTTCATAACGCACAACCGTCATGGCTTTGAGTCTATGTCCCACCAACAGGTGTTGCTCTCTCAGGTCTTTGAAAACTTTCTAGCGGTCACTTGACCGCAGGTAAAGCCCAATCGGTGGATTAACGGGACAGATCGACATTGGTCAGACGAACAATGAAAACCGGGTAGTTTTACCGCGAAACGACCAATTCGGCCTTTGGCCGGTGCGACACGGAAGGGGAGTTGGCACCACCAGTGCCCTTGAGGACAACGCTTAAGTTTCGACCAGGGATGTCTTCCGGCTTCTGAGCGCGGGCAGCCGCATTGGGGATGCAAACATCTTTCAAAGTACGCATGGAACCACTGAGTTGGGCACGAGCGACAAATCGCCTCCTTCTGTTCGAGGGAAAGTTTAACCGTTCGGTCGGTGGCAATTTCAAGAGGGCGGACTTCACTCGTCGCTTGCAAGACACGCAGATCCCCGCGCTCTGGGTTCACGAATTTAACGTTCCGTTGCATGGGATGCTTGACTCGTCTCGGTCAAACAAGCGGCACTTGGACGAAAGGAACTGGATTACTAAGCGGCACAAAACCCACGCTACTGGACGCTCCGCGCTGTTTCTGCCAGCGGGCGCGGTTGTACCAAGTCAGAACTGACTCCGGCAGCGGTCGCAAATGTGGTTCCAGGCTGCCGACCAGGAGAACGCATTTCTCAGCGGTCTCCCACGCGTCGCGAATCCGCACGAAATCACTGTTGGGATCGTCTGGATCAACACGGATGACCCAGGGTGAGCCTGCGCAGTCGGCGCCGAAATCTTCCCGCTCGCCATTGACCTGGTCGTACACCACCCAATTGCGCTGGATGACAAGTTTGCCCATGACGCCAAGCTGATTATCGTCGCGGGTGATCATGTCGCGCCATTGTTCCGGCACGGCCAGGAGTTCGTCGCGGTCCGGATTGATGCGAATGGTTCCAACTCGTTTTTCGCCCATCGCGGGAAAACGGAAAAGACCGTTCTCACACATCAGCGCTGGCCCTGTGCCGGGTCCCGGGCCTCGGAGGATCGTCGCATCCAGGCTGGCGTAGGCGTTGCCGTAGCCGTCCACCCACTCACACCCGATCTCGACGCACAAGTCTCGCCAACTTTCAGTCGGAGGCACCAGCGGCGCGCTGGTAAACGCATAATTCCCAATTGTTGAATCGCAGACGCGAAAGCTTCCGGACGGCGGACAGGTGCAGGCACCATCAGGTGGGTCATCTCCAAACTTGGGCAAAATCGGAAGCAAGCCTTGCGTGAACTTGATGAGCTTCGATTGGACCGGCAGCGGGAGTTCGATCCGCACTTTGTCGAGCTTGTTCACGCAGAGGGCGAAGTTGTTGAAGATCTCCGCATACATTTGCGTGCGCGGCAGCGGGCTGTGACCGCCGAAGGGACTCGGCTTGAGTTTTTCGGGAAGGATGTCGAGCCACTTCTGGCCGATCGCATCGAAACACAAATTCTGGAAGGTGTAATCCATCAGCGGAGAGTCGGTGTCGCAGAGTTCCAAACTCGTCTTCTCATCCACGAACCCTCCGCAGATCGCCCGCAGATACAATTCCATTGCTGAACTCAAAGCGACGGTTCCAGGAACACCAACTGCCACTACGCCACCTGTTGGGGATCCAGAATCGGCGGCGCTGCTCGTCGTCGGCACCGTTAGCGTTCCCATCCTCAACGCTTCGGATGCTGCTGTGAAAGGCCGTCTTGAATCCCTTGGCTTCTCCGTCACTTTGAAGGCCGACGCGTCCACAACAGACGCGGATGCCAACAACAAAGCGTTGATCGTCGTTTCCTCCACCGTAGCGTCTGTTAATGTCGGAGCGGAGTTTCGAGCCGCGACGGTGCCGGTGATTAACTGGGGGCAAGCCGTCCAAGACGATTTCATGATGACGGGCGACGCCTTGACTAATCACGCCAAAGTCGCTGGTCAAACGGATTTGGAGTTCGTCAACACCTCGCATCCGCTGGCCGCTGAACTCAACGGCGTCGTTACGATCGTGAAGGACGTTGACGTTTGGAGTTGGGGACTGCCGACAAGCAGCGCCGTCATTATCGCCCGTGTTCCCGGTGTGCCCTAACAAGTCCCATTTTACGCCTATGAAGCTGGCGCGGCGATGTTCAACGGCTTCAAAGCGCCCGCGCGGCGCGTGATGCTTCCCTTCGGTGATACCACTTACGCGAATCTCAATGCAGACGGACTGAAGTTATTCGATACCGCAGTAAAATGGGCTACTGGGGGTGCCTCGACCGCACCGCCAATGCTCAACCCCATCGTACGCCAGGGAAAAAATATCATTATCTCCTGGACGGGAACCGGGACGTTACAACAAGCAACCGCTGTGACCGGCCCTTGGAGCGCTGCGGCAAGTCAAACAAATCCAAAAACGGTTCCAATAGCCGTGGGTGCTCTATTCTTTCGCATTCGTCAGTGATGGTGGTCCATGAATGCAGCCGCTTTCTGACGTTATCACCAATTGCGATTCTGAGTTCGTTTGACAGCGCATATGTCCCACGGGTTGAACAGAAGATCGCAAAGGACGCGAAGATAGAAAATGCCAAAATCTCTTTCCTTACCGTCAACCGTTGGGATTGCCAAAGCGACACGCTAAGCGTATCGTCGAACAGTCGAATGAAGAACAAAGCAGACCGAAAACCGCAAGCCGTACCCTTGGGCGAATACATCGTCGCTGATCCAGCGATCTGTCATGGCAAACCGACGTTCAAAGGAACTCGGGTGATGGTTTATCAGGTGTTGGAACAGGTGGCGTATGGCACGCCATGGGAACGTATTGTCTGGTCGTGGCGCGGCAAGGTGCCAATGGAAGCAATTACCGAGGCCGTTCGATTGGCGAGCGAACAATTTAAGGAGAAGCGGTTCTTCAAGAGCAATGCTACTTATCGACGAGAACATCTCCGAGATCGAAATCTGGCGGCTGCGTGAGTGGCGCATCACCGTTCGGGTCATCGGGGAAGAAATCGCCGAAAAAAGCATCAGCGACGAAAACATTCTTGCGATTCTGCATCGCCTCAAGCGACCAACGTTCTTCACGAAAGACCGAGATTTCTACAAACCAGCGCTTTGTCATCCTGCCTATGCTTTGGTTTACATGGACGTTCCTGAACACGAAGGACAGGTTGCGGGCTACATCCGCCGATTCCTGCGGCATCCTGAGTTCGATGCCACGGCAAAGCGCCTCGGAAAGGTTATCCATGTCCACGTTGCAAGCGTGAAGTTCTGGAAAGCCGGCACGCGAACAACCAACGTTGTGAAGTGGTAATCAAATCGATGCCCATGCTCTCGTTCGATGGCCGCTGTTATGTTGTTAATGGACTGGGCCCAGTAACGGACGGAGCGGCTAGGACCAGCGACCGCGTCCTGGACTGGCGGTTGATCCTTGATGAACTGGCGCGAGGCAGCGCAGGGATTCTCCCGCTCGCTCAGCATGCCGACTTGGAACGTGTAGGGGCGTTTGGGTTCACGATCGGCGGTTTCACTGCCGCAGAGCTATGCCGCATCGATGCTCGCTGCAAGGCCAGCGCAAACATTCACGGTAGGTTCTGGGGGCCGGTCACGGATGCGCAAACCCAGAACAAACCGTTGATCATCTTTCGGGCAGACGAATCCGATGGGGATGTCAAAAACGTTTACGAAGAACTCCAGAAGGACGGCTTTTGGCTGAAAGTAGCGAAGACCATTCGCTGGAATTTTAATCTGAACGGGTTAATCTTCGAGCCGGAAGCGTTAGTTCCACTCGGAGCCGTTCCGCCCGAAGAGCAAATCTCCGGTGTCCGCGTGAGCCAAATCACCCGAACTTACCTCGTCTCTTTCTTCAACAAATATTTAAAGAATCAAGACGATCACTTGTTCGATGGTCCCTTGCCCACGTTTCCCGAAGTGAAGGAGTTCTTGAAAGAGTGAGCGGGCGGAATCGGAGTTGAACCGATCGAACTTCAAACGAATCGTTATGAGCACACCGAAGTTACGCCTCCATCAAATCCGTCTAACTTCCAAGGCCTCGCGGGCGTTCACGCTGATCCAACTTCTCGTCGTGATTGTGATCATCGCAATCCTGGCCGGCATGTTGTTGCCTGCTTTGGCCAAGGCAAAGATCAAGGCTCAGGGGATTCAATGCCTCAGCAACCTGCGGCAGATTCAACTGGGCGCTTTGCTTTATCCTGAAGACAATCAAGACAAACTCGCTCCCGCCGGGGATGATCTGAATCCGGCGTGGGTTTATGGCTGGCTTGATTTTGCGACCAACAAAATGGTTAGACCCGCGCACCAAGCCGCAACCGAAATACAACAACAGATTAACTCTCACGGTCCCGTCGGTCCCGTCGCCGAACAACGTCGATATGATTTGGTTGTCTGAACGCACGACCAGCCTGGCGAAATGATATGGGCTGCAATGAACCGGTCCATCGAGAAGTTGTCACTTCGGCGCGCTAAACAGCTATTGAAGCCATGGAGAGCAACCGCAGGATTATCCCGTCGCACAGCGACGAGATGACCGTAGCCGTGGCTTTCAAGCCTGCTTTCAAGCCACGGACGGGAATCAAAGCGCGATCCCGTCGCGGAGCGACGGTTGAAAGGCAGCGGCCGACTTGAGCAACGCCGAAATTTCAAGCGTCGCTGCGCGACGCCCACGGTTCGGCGAACCCAAACCGTGGGATCAATCGCACCGCTACCGTCAGTCCATCGCTCCGCGATTCGACGGCCAAGCTTCCTCTTGAGGTGACGTCGAGCTCGAACTCCAATGTCTCTGGAGCCTTGCGGCAACAAACCAACAGTGCCACGCTCCCAAGCGCGGCGGAACCCAATGCAAATGGCGAAACCGACTTGTCCCGACTGCGGCTCTGAACTCCCGCTCGACGCCCCGGAGGGCGTCTGCCCGCAATGACTCATTCAACTCGGGCTCAGCGATGCAGACGAGGCCGAAGCGACGAGCGAGGCGTCAGACTCGTCCCTCGCCTCTCGCCCCTCACCCCTCACCACTTTCCACTCGCCACCAGCAAAGCTCCGCTATTTCGGCGATTACGAATTGCTCGAAGAAATGGCGCGCGGCGGGATGGGCGTGATCTTCAAGGCGCGGCAAATCAGCCTGAACCGCATCGTTGCGCTGAAAATGATTCTGGCCGGACGTTTGGCCTCGCGCGCTGCCGTGCAGCGGTTCTACACAGAGGCACAAGCCGCGGCGAAGCTCGATCATCCGAACATCGTTCCGATCTACGAAATCGGCGAACACGACGGCCAGCATTACTTCTCGATGAAGTTCGTGGAAGGAGGAAGCCTGGCGGAGAGGATTTTAGATTTTAGATTGCCGATTTGCGATTTGAAATCAAACGATGCACCGTCCGTCACGCCGAAATCGCAAATTGCTCGTCTGTTGGCGAAAGTCTCCCGCGCCGTTCATTACGCCCATCAACGCGGCATCCTGCATCGCGACATCAAGCCGGGAAACATCCTGCTCGACGCGCACGGCGAACCGTTCGTCACCGACTTCGGCTTGGCGAAGCTCGTCGAGAGCGACACGGATCTGACCCGCACCATGGCCGTCATCGGCACCGCCAGTTACATGGCGCCCGAACAAGCATCAGGCAAACAGATCACCATCGCCGCGGATGTCTATAGCCTCGGCGCGGTGCTGTACGAATTGCTCGCGGGCCGGCCTCCCTTCAGATCGGGCAGCGTCCTGGATGTGATGCGGCAAGTCGTCGAATGCGAACCTGAAAAGCCGCGCGCCCTGAATCCTGATGTGCCTCCGGACTTGGAAACGATTTGTTTGAAATGCTTGGAGAAAGAACCGGCTCGTCGGTATGCCTCAGCTCAAGCGCTGGCGGATGATCTCGATCGCTGGTTGCGCCGCGAACCGATTCACGCACGGCCGAGCACGGTTTGCGAAAAGGCGGAAAAATGGGTGCGGCGCAAGCCAATGGTTACGAGTCTGGCGGCGGCGGTGGCGCTCGCAATTGGGCTTGGCCTTGCCGGCGTGGTCTGGCAATGGCGGCGCGCCGAACAAAGCGCGACAAACCTTGGCCATAATCTTTATGCCGCCGACATGAACGTCGCCCACCAGCAAGCGCTCGAAGAGAACGATCTTGGCCGCGCCTACAATTTGCTGGAAAGACATATTCCCAAAGCCGGGGAGGACGACCTGCGCGGTTTCAAGTGGCGCTATTTCTGCAAGCTTTGCCAGGGCAATCTCACAGCCTTAACTCTCGACGCGCATGAGGAGGGAGTCAGTTGTCTGGCCTATTCACCCGACGGCACCTTGCTGGGCTCGGGTGGTTTTCAAGATCGAACCGTGAAGATTTGGAATCTCACGACCGGAAAGCTTTTGATCACGCTGCCACAGTTTGAGGACCTGCTCTGGAGAGGCGACTTGGCGTTCTCGCGCGACGGGAAAACACTGGCGGTGCCCGGCCGCTCGCAAACAATCCTGTTCGACACATCGACTTGGAAGGAATTTCGACGGCTGGAGAATCCGAAGCTCAGGCTTTGGTTCGAGCCGGCCTTCTCTGCGGAAGGCAAAACTCTTGTGACCCAGTTTTTTTCCGGCGGCGCGAGAGGCGTTCAAATATGGGACACCGCGACGTGGGCAGCCCAAGGCGCGATTCGACTCGATTGCGGCCGGATCGTTCCCGTCGGCCATCTCGTTTGACGGCGGTCTGCTGGCTTGCCTGCCGGGCGGCAGGCGGCCAATTGGACTTTGGGATCTGCAGTCGCAAACCAGGCTCGGTGATTTCGAACGAGCCGGCTCGGCCGAGCCGATGAATTCCCTGGCGTTTTCGCCGCGCGGCGATCTGCTGGCGGCCGGGACTCAACAGGGCCGGATCAAGCTCTGGAATGCGCGCTCGCGGCAAGCACTGACCAGTTTTCTCGCGCACACGATGGCGGCGGTCACTCTCGCCTTTTCGCCGGATGGGAACTTTCTGGTGTCGGGTTCGAGCGATCAGTTGGTCAAGCTTTGGGAGGTCGGGACATGAAAGCAGGTCGCGGCATTTCGCGGACATCGCAGTGGAATTATCCAGATCAACTTTTCGCCCGATGGCCAATTCCTCGCGACCACGAGCGTGGACCGTGAGATTCGGTTCTGGCGAGCCGAGGCTGAACCAGAACGAGAGGTTTGGGCTGATCGCGGCGTCCCGGTTGGTTTTTCCGCGGACAGCCGGACGTTGATCACCGCGGACGCGAACCGGAGGCTTCGTTTCTGGGATAGCCAACGCGATTTGTCGAACACGCAGCAGGATCATGAACCGGAGCGCCGGGCATCGCTCGGCCGGCCGAGCGATGCCCGGCGCTCCGAAGCCGTCGCGTTGGAGCTTCCTCCGGCGAGCATGACGAACTTCAACAACCGAGCGATCTCGTCCGACGGCAGGCAACTCGCGGTTGTTTTAACAAATGGCGCCGTGCAAGTCTGGGACCTCCAGAAGCGGCAGCTCAAGGAGACGTTGGCCGGAGACACCTCGGCCCTGAACACGTTGACCTTCTCCGGCAACGGTCGGTTTCTCGCTGCGGCAGATTGGAAGAAGCTCGGAGCAACTTCGTCGGGAACCGTCCACGTCTGGGATTTGGAGACGCGCTGGGCTAAATTCTTTCGTTTCGAGTCGACCACGACAATTCTTCGGTTTCCCGCCGTGGCGCTGTCACCGGACGGCAAAGTGCTCGCGACTGCATCGACGGAAAGCCGGGCCAAATTCTCGGATGTCCGCACGCAAACTGAGTTGAGTAACGTAGCCGGAACGAAAGGAGACTTGCTCAGCCTCGCCTTCTCGCCTGATGGCAGATTGCTGGCCGGCGGATATCGGGAAACGGTCTGCTTGTGGGATGTTCCGACTGGCCAGGTGCGTGCGGTCCTCAAGAGCCGCAACGAAAATGGGGTCAGCCAGGTTGCATTCTCACCCGACGGAAAGTTGGTGATCACAAGCGGCGCCGATGGACGGGTCGAGCTCTGGAACATCGCTTCCGGGCGTGTCGTCTTGACGGTCAGATCACCGCTGCATCTTGCGGTTCGGGCATTTTTCTCGCCGGACGGGAACACTTTGGTTGTGGCGAGCAGATCAGGCCCGATGCTGAAGCCTTTCGTGCGGGTCCTACAGGCCGATTCGCTGGAACAAATCGATGCGGTCATCGGAGGTTCAGCGAAATCGCCGTGATCAACCTTTGAATGGCGGAAGGGGAAAAACAGAGGACAGCCTTTTTTAAGATCAATAATTTGTCCAAAGAAACGGGACTTTATTAACCGCAAAGAACACAGCGCGGCGAAGCCGCAACCAAACCCATCTTGAAAACCCGGCTAACACAGAGATCACGAAGCCCGCAAAGAAATTTGATTGGGGAATGCTCAGATCTTCGGGTCCTTTGCGATCTTCTGTTCAAACCACAAGCCAAAAGATCTTCTTAAAAATGCAGGACTTTCACCTATTGCATTACAGAGGGGAACGCTTCTCATCGAGCACGTGAAGTGCCTTTGCAGCTTCAAGTGCGGCTTTTCTTTATAATCTCTGCGTTCTTTGCGGTTAAACTGTTTGGTTTATATATACATTGGCAATGGAACAACTGGGTGGCATGAGCGGCCACGTCCAGGAAGAGGCCATGTTGTTGCAGATGATCGCTGGACCGCTCGTACGACTGGTTCCCAAGGAGGTCTTGCATCCGCCATAAATGTTCAGCGATACCAACAGAGATGATCCGGACGCAGCATTGGCTTTGGTGGCCGGTCAAATTCACGACAACTAGATCAAAGGCCTTTGGCGCTTCCCACCATTGGACGATAACGAAGTTTTCCGTGGTTGAATTCCCATCCCAAACAGCAAATGGACGCAACACCGCAAATTGCCCCCGGCCAACTGCGGTGTTCTGGAGGACGGCGAGCAGATTCTCATAGAACGTGGCCACTTCTGGATCAACGCCCTCACGCGCCCTGCGTCCGAGATGAACCAAAGCCTGAATTCGTAAGCCGGTCAATTGGCCCTCGTGGAGAAGGCGCATTCCCGGCAATCCCAGGGTTGCGAGAGCGGCTGCACGATGCTCGGCCAAAGTCAGCGTTGAAGCGATGCGCGGCTCGTCGTGATTCTCGAGAAAATGAATGGAACGGCGCAGGTAATCGGGCGGTTTATTCAACAGATGACGTTGAAGCGCGCCGTGATTTCGAGCGATCAAATAGTCGTAGGACTCCTTCTCATAAGTGTAATCGAAACCCATCTCTTGCAGGCGCGATTCGAGGCCCCAATAAACTTCGGCGAGGAACAGAAAATCGGGACGAGCTTGCTTCACGCGATCGATAGCCTCCGGCCAAAACTCTTGGTCGATGGCCGAACTTGCGGCGGGCGCGCCCCAAACCTTTGTCATTACTTCGTTCAGGAGCAACATCGCCATATCACAGCGGACGCCATCGCAGAGATTGCTGATTGCCTGCAACCCCTCGATCATGGCGGCGCGTGTTTCTGCCCGCCGGTAATCGAGTTGCACCGTGTCAACCCACGCGGGGAAGTTCGGATCCTTTCCATGGGCAAACCAGCGATTGCCTTCGCGTGTTTTTCGGCGAAATGACTCGGGAGCATGCGCGGAGGTTTGGACGAGCAACTCGGGACGCTCGACGATCCAGTCGTGGTCAATGCCCAGGTGATTGGGAACAAAATCGAGAATTAATTTGAGGCCTTGTTCGCAAAGCCTCTCTCGGAAGCGCCGAAGGCCTGCCTCTCCGCCCAGTCGAATCGCAACTCGATATTCCGCCACCGCGTACGGTGATCCCAAAACATCTCGCTCCTGCCAATCGGGCAGAACTTCGGAGTATTTTTGTCGCAGGCCCGGATCGTTCAGTGAATGCCTGCGCGCGCGCGGGCCGGTCGTCCAAACCCCCATGAGCCAGATATGAGTAAAACCGAGGCGTTTCCAGCGCAGGAATTCTTCTTCCGGAACATTGCCGAGATGAATTTCCGTGCCCGCTTGCGTCGAAAATTCATTCAGCCAGCAACGCGTGTTGATTTCGTAGAGCAATGGGTGGTGTGCCATCTCGCGCATGATTCTGCGCCCGCTTAGCTTTCAACAGACGCTGTCAGGGCGTCAAAGCATTTTCCGGGAAAGAGCGAACGGTGGGGTTCGCGATAGCCATTTGGTCGAACACGCCTTGCACTCCAAACGCCTGCTTCGTAGTGTGTGCTCATGGCTGCCGCGCCTGACGAATTACACGAATCTCCGCCGCCCACTCCGGCGCCACCGGAACTGATTGAACGCGCCTCCGCATTGGTCAAAGCACATCCGGAATGCTTTTGGTTTTGGCATCCGGATGCACGGGTGCGATATCTGGAGGACGTGCGACTCGTCATCGACCACTTGCGCGAGTACGGAGACCGCCGAGCGTGGCGCTCTGCACAGGAACTATACCGATGCCTCTCACCGCTCTTCAAAAAGACTGCTTAACAATCCTCGCTGGAAATCGCAGTGAAGAAAGTCACTTCGCCGGCGGGATTGTGCTCAACTCAACCGAAGACTCCGCTCGGTTCTCGCATGACTTCGACATTTTTCACGAGTTGGCGGAGGAAGTGACCCGGGCCAGCAACCGTGACGTCGAAAGCCTGCGCGCAGCCGGGTTCTGCGTGGAAACATTGTCGCGCTATGGCGAGTGGGAGAAGGAATCCACGTTTCGCAAAGCGAAAGTGAGCCGAAGCGGGCAGGCCATTGAGATTGATTGGGCGGCGGACTCTGCCTTCCGTTTCTTTCCAATCGAGCGCGATCCGCAATTGGGATGGCGTCTGCATCTCTTCGACGTGGCAACCAACAAGGCACTTGCATTGTCGGCTCGCACTGAAACGCGCGATTATGTTGACGTTGTGGAACTCCACAAAACTTATCCTTTGGCCGCCATCTGCTGGGGAGCCTGCGGCAAGGATCCAGGTTTCAGCCCTTTGTCTTTGCTCAAGATGATGAAACGGTTTGCGCGCATTAACCCAACCGAGCTTGATAAGATCAAAGCGCGCGCGCTTGACCCGGTGATGCTGAAAATGGCCTGGATCGAGATGAGCGACGAAGCGGAAGCGCAGATGATCCGCGTGGCCGACGAGCAGCCCGATCTGCCCATCGGCGTCGCGTTCGTCGATGAAAAGGGTCGTCCTGGTTGGATCGGTGACAATCCATCATTGCGACCGCACGCGCCCTCGGTGCGAGGATGCTGGCCGGTGGTGCACGGTCTCGATCCTTAAGGCTATTACTCGACACGAAGGGCCGTCATGAACGCGCCGGACTTATCGAAACGCGGCGATGGCGTCGATACGTTGATGGCGCGAGTGTCGCCATTGCCGGGACGCGATAGATGCAGGCGAGTCGCCGCTTAGCGGTGGTGAGTGCCTTTTTCAGATGGCGCGGTTGTCCTCGATGTGCGCGGTGAACTGGGGCGGGAAGTCGAAGTCGAAAGTTCGGACGACCTCAAAACATGGACTTCTTTGGGTGTCACACGAACGTGCAGGGGACGATCACAATTCCGCGGTCCACGTCGGCGAAACAGCAGTTCTTTCGCCTTCTGGTTCGGTAGTTCGGTAAGACCTGGCTTGCGCGGGCGTTCCCAGGTGGAAACTCTTCGAGTTTGCGGCTGCTCCAGAACATTCCCCAACCGTTCAGCGCTTTTGGAAGCGCGAGCATCAAAGCGGCGACTGACGCAGACTCCGTCGCCGCACTCCAAGACGCTGGCGCGCCATCGTCAATGCCTCGGCCATGCTCAACTGAGCCAGGCATTCGGATGCGGCCGCGGACAATCACGCGGTGTGACGCGGTGGTTTCGACCCGGAGCTTAAAGCAATTTCTCCCATTCATCTTCGTCAAAGCCAACCATGCCCCCAGTTGCGGTCAACACGAACGGACGTTTCACGAGATTGCCGTTTGTCGAAAGCAACTCGATCGCTTCGTTTTCGGTCAGCTCGGGAAGCTTTTCCTTTAAGTTCAGCTCTTTGTAATCCTGGCCCGAAGTATTGAACAGCTTCCGAATCTGGCCGCCATAAACCTTCAGCATTCGCTTGAATTCAGCCTTGCTGGGCGGCCGTTCGCGTATCGGGACCGTCTCGCAGCTGACGCCGCGCTCGTCCAAATATCTCAACGCGCTGCGGCACGTCCCGCAGTTTTTGTAAGTGTAAATTTTAAGTTTCATTGCAATGCCGAACTATTGCAAAATCTGCGACACTATGAAACCGCTAACACCACGGTTGCCTTGTCTTCTCCTCTCACTTCACATGGCGATTCTCGCCGGAGCCAATCAAGAGCAGCCGAAGCCCGAGAATGCTGACCGGTCCCGGAACTCAGCAGCTGGCAATGCCACGCTGCGAGTCGGCGCGGCCACGGCTGAATTCGAAGCCGACGATGCCATGGTTATTGCGGGAGGAATCACGGGTGGCAAGGTCACTGGACAGGAGGGCAAACTCCGCGCCGTGGCGATCGTGCTGGAAAAACCGTCGCAGTCCAAGCTGGCGATCGTGGCCTGCGACATTCTGATGATCACGCGTGAATGGCTCGATCCGGCCGTCGCTGAAATCGAATCGAAGACAGGCATCCCGAGAGCACACATCCTCATTAATGCGACGCATACCCATCACGCCCCGAGCACGCTGGCCATTCATGGTTACGGCACAGACAAGATATTCGCCGAACGCGTCCAGCGCGGCATCGTGAAAGCCGTTGTGGAGGCTAATGCGAATCTCTCGAAAGACGACTGCCGCTTCTTATTCCATCTCGCGGAGGAGAAAGCAGTTGGCCAAAATAGCCGCCAACTGCTGCCGGATGGTCAGATTTATTGGGTTGGCCCGCGTGATCACTTTGTCCGCCCGACCGGACCATTTGATCCGGAGCTGCCGGTTTTGGCGTTCCGCGATTCGGCCGACAAATTGCGGGCTCTTATCTTCAACCATTCGACGCATACGATTGGCACACGAAATGACCGGCGGCGGTCGCCAGGGTTTTACGGTATGGCCGCCCAGGAGTTGGAAGCGGAACTCGGTGGCGCCTTCTGTTTTCTCGAAGGCGCATCCGGGTCGACGCACAATCTGAGCCTTAACGGAGGGCAAGCAACGGACCAAATCAAACAGACCGTTCGTGAGGCGCTGGCGAAAGCCCAGCCGCGTCCGGTCGCGCGTCTAGCCGCGGTGAAACGGCCTTTCAAATTCAAGGTGCGCCAGTTTGACGAGGCGAAGGAAGATGAGGCGGTCGTTCGATACTGCCGCAAGTGGGTCGGACCGTACGGCGAACAGGTCATCCAAGTGTTTCGTGACATGAGAAAAACGCTCGCGCCTCAGCGAGGTCAGGAACGCGAAACGTGGCTGCAAGCGATGGTCATTGGCGACGTCGCGATTGTCGGAGTGCCCGCTGAATACTTCACTAAACTTGGCCTCGACATCAAGAATCGCTCGCCGTTTCGTTACACTTACGTTGCGGAACTCGCCAATGATTGGATCGGTTACTTGCCGGACTTGGACGGACACAAGCTCGGTGGATACCAAGTTTGGACCGGCTTGCATAGCTACGCCGAACCGGGGACTGGTGAGCAGATTGTGGAGGAGATGGTCAGTATGCTAAAGGAATTGGACAAATGAGCGGACCGAACGGACCGGACAGGCAGAGCGACGCGGAAGGCCAGCGAGGCAAGGCTATGTCCTCTGAAGCGGCTGGAAGAGTATATGGCCAGCACAGCGGCTATCGGAAGCTCAAGGCTTATCAGGTGGCGGAATTGCTGTACGATTTTACTTGCCGTTTCTGCACGCGGTACGTTCCCAGGACCGACCGGCATCATGATCAGATGGTGCAGGCGGCGCGAAGTGGTTATCAAAACATTGCCGAGGGCAGCGAAGACAGCGCAACGAGCAAGAAATTGGAAATGAACCTGACCAACGTGGCGCGCGCGAGTTTGGACGAAGCACGCAAAGATTACATCAAACACCTCGCGACCCTAGGGCTGCGGCATTGGCAGGAGGATGAAGCAATATTTTCCGAGGCTCGCAACCTGCGCCCCAAGACATTGGAGGAAGCCGCCGCGTGGGGCAACCGCCCGGGTGCAGCCCAGCCTGCTGAGGAACGCGCCGCCAACCTGGGGGCGATCCTCGCTGGGCAGGCTCATTGGCTCACGGAGCGGCTGTTGGATAGGCACGCGCGAGACTTCGAGGCGGGCGGAGGTTTTTCAGAGCGGCTTTATCGAGCACGCACGGGCCAATCGGGCCGGTCAGTTTCGTCCGTTGCGTCCGCTAAAACGCAGCGGCGAACAGACAAGACGGACTAAACGGATGCTCTTCGATTGGTGGTGAGGTGAGATCAAACCGCCGACGAGAAAGCGGCCCGTGTTCAGGAACGCAGAGGAACGCAGGCGAGTGGGCGAGACCCGCATTGCCAGGAAAGCAAGGACGTGCATAATTAACGTGAACCGAGTAACACGCAAATATGAATCTCACCAAACTCATCGCCCTTACCGCAATGTTTGGAGTTCTCACTGCACCCACTCTGAGGGCTCAAGACAACAAAAAGCCAGCCGCCTCCGAATCGAACAAATCCAGTTCGGAAGCCAAACCATATAAGAACATCGGCGTCGAAGAATTCGCCAAGCTCGCGAGCGATAAAAAGAACGTCGTGCTCGACGTGCGAACGGCCAAAGAGTTCCAAGACGGTCACATCCCTGGTGCAATTAACATCGACGTCAATGCGCCCGACTTTGAGAAGAAGGTGGCAGCCCTGGACAAAACAAAGGTTTACCTCGTGCACTGCGCGGCCGGGCGGCGCAGCGCGAAAGCGTGTGACAAATTGGGCGAACTCAAGTTCTCACACCTTTATAATCTTGAACCTGGATATAATGGTTGGACAAAGGATGGGAAGGCCGTGGAGCGTTAAACTCTGACCTTGGTTCGAACCTCCAAACGTGAGAACGCCATTTTGAAGGAAAACTCGTCCACACGCGTCAACTAGGGGAACCATCGAACAATTCGTCGCTACGAATCGAAACCAGAATGAGGACAAACAAGACTATGCAATTGGTTACAACTCACCGCCGCCCAAGACTCGCGCGCAGTGGACAGTGGATCGGCGCGATCGCGCTCCTATCGACCGTCTCGGCGCGGACCGCCAACTGGCCAGCTTGGCGAGGCCCCACCGGTTCGGGAGTCACCACAGAAACCAATTTGCCCACCCGCTGGAGCGCGACCGAAAATGTCCGGTGGAAATTGCCGCTGGCGGAACCTGGCAACTCATCACCCATCGTCTGGGGAAACCGAGTCTTCATCACTCAACCGATGGACAACGGCCGCCACCGCACGGTTGTGTGTGTCGATCGAACAACTGGCAAACAACTCTGGCAATCGGGGACCAATTACGAAGCCAAGGAAGAATCCCACGATGATAATCCGCAGTCGTCCGCTTCGCCAGCGACTGATGGCGAGCGCGTCATTGCTTGGTTTGGATCTGCGGGCGTGTTCTGCTACGACTTCGCAGGCAAGGAACTTTGGCATCGCGATCTTGGAAAACAAATCCATGATTGGGGATACGGTGCGTCGCCAGTGTTGCACGGGGATTTGTGCATCGTGAATTTCGGGCCAGGGCCTCGGACATTCCTGATCGCGTTGAACAAGAAGACCGGCGAGAAGGTTTGGCAATTTGATCCGCCACAGCCAGTCGCCACGAAAGAGAGGACGGACGGGTTCGCCGGGAAGGACGATGGTTACGTTGGTTCCTGGAGCACGCCGATTATTGTCAGAGCGAACGGACGCGATGAATTGGTTATGACTTATCCGGGGCAAGTGCGGGCATTCGACCCATTGACGGGCAAAGAACTCTGGGTTTGCGATGGGTTAAATCCATTGGTCTATACCTCCCCAATTTACGGGGACGGGATTGTTGTGGCGATGGGCGGGTTCTATGGTTCACACCTTGCTGTCAAGCCCGGCGGCTCGGCCAATGTCACTTCGTCCCACCGGCTTTGGCGTCAAGTGCGCGGCAAATCTGGCATCGGCACAGGTGTGATTAGCGATGGCTACATCTATAACATGTACGCCGCCGTTGGCGTTTGCAGCGAATTAAAGACCGGCAATATTGTCTGGGAAGAACGTCTCCTCGGAACCGGCGCCTCTTCCGAGTCATGGTCTTCCATGGTTTTGTCGGGCGACAAAATCTATATCCTGAACAAGTCAGGCGACACGATTGTATTTCGGGCGAGTCCGAAATTTGAAAAGATCGCGGTCAACTCGATGGGTGGCGAACCGGCCAATTCGTCGATCGCTGTGTCGAATGGCGAACTCTTCATTCGCACTGACAAACATCTCTGGTGCATCAGCGGAGTGAAGCAGACGGTCCAAAACGGACGTTAAGCCGCGAGTATGAAGACGAGCGTTGCCACTTTTCTTAGCCTCCCCATGAATCTGCGCGGCTGGATAGGCGTCCCGCCTGTCCAGCATTTGCGCACACCAAGACTGGATGAGACAGGCGAGACGCGCTGTCCTGCCAGGTTCATGGTCCCGATGCGTGCGCGAGGTGAATGGAGGCTCCGTCGCAGATTTGTGCGAGACGCACTGTGCTGCCAGCAAACCGCCATGAACATCTTGCTTCCATTATTCTTGTCAGCGCTGTTCGGCCTGTCTCTTTGGGCTGACGACGCGGCGCCAGCGAAAGACGCCTCGGTCCTGCCGGCCGGACATTCGTCCCATGGCGAAGCATTCAATGAAGGCCCGCGCCAAAAAGCTTATTTGATGGAGGGAATGCCGAAGATCGATTTCCCCGTTACCACCCAACTCCTCGAGGCTCAACA
Source organism: Verrucomicrobiota bacterium (assembly GCA_016871515.1). GTDB lineage: Bacteria > Verrucomicrobiota > Verrucomicrobiia > Limisphaerales > SIBE01 > SIBE01. Next base: position 34,688 of record VHDE01000002.1, on the reverse strand, counting down.
ATTCTTCAATCAAGGGATTGGCCAGCTCCACGGATTTTGGCACTTTGAAGCGGAACGATCTTTCCGTCAGGTTGCGGCACTCGATACCAATTGCGCGATGGCTTACTGGGGGATGGCCATGGCCAACGTGAACAACGAAAAACGCGCGAAGGAATTTGTCCAAAAGGCGGTTGCCCTCAAGGACAAAGCGAGCCATCGCGAAAGAATGTGGATTGAATCACTCTCCAGTTTTTATCCGAGCGAACCGAGCAAGGAAGCGACGAACAGCACAGCGAGCAGCAATCGGCCTGCAAATCGCGGCAATCAATCGCGTCATCGCGAGTACGTGCGCGCAATCGAGAATATCGTGGACAGGCATCCTGATGACATCGAAGCCAAGACTTTTCTTCTATTCAAGGTCTGGGATAACAACGGGAAGGACTTGAGAATATCGAGTCATCTGGCGGTTGATGCGCTGTCGCGGGAGGTTCTCGCCAAAGATCCGTTGCACCCGATTCACCATGCCCGCATTCACCTTTGGAACGATGAGAAAGACAGCCGCGCCATCAATTCAGCCGCGCGTTGCGGCCAGGGTTCGCCGGGCATTGCGCATATGTGGCACATGCCGGGACATACGTTTTCCAAACTGCATCGCTACGCGGACGCCGCCTGGCAGCAGGAAGCTTCGGCGCGGGTTGATCATGCCCACATGATTCGCGACCGAGTTTTGCCCGACCAAATTCACAACTACGCGCACAACAACCAGTGGCTGGTCGAAGACCTTGAATATATCGGCCGCGTTCGGGATGCGATTGATCTGGCGAAAAATCTCATCGAACTGCCGCGCCATCCGAAGTTCAACACGTTTGCCCGCACCAACAGCAGTGGCGTTTACGAGAAGACCGGTGGGAGTTCCAGCTTCGGCCGTTCGCGCTTGTTCGAAACCTTGATCCGCTACGAGCTTTGGGATGAATTAATCGCTCTTTGTCACACCGTTTATTTGGAGCCGACCGAGATTTTGGAAGAGCAAATCAAACGCTTGCGTTCGCTCGGGCTCGCGCACTTCAGCAAAGGCGATGTGGAAAATGGCGAACGGCAAATTCCCGAACTCGAAGCGCTTCTGAAAAAGCAGCGGGAAGCCCGGCACGCCGGCATTGACGAAGCGGAAGCGAAAGCGCGGAAGGAAAAGCTCTCGGAAGACAAAGTCGCCAAAGCGATGACTGACGCGCTGCAAACTCATTCCACTCGGATGAAACCGATCGAGACGGCGCTGACCGAATTGCGCGGTCACGGTGAGCTCGCGAAAGGAAGCAACGGCTTGGCGCGCGGTTACTTCGATGATGTTAAGGACTTGCCGAAGGAACGGCTCGCGATCCTTCACTGGCGAATGGGTGACAAGGAAAAAGCGGAACGCCTCGCTCGCGAGGCCGTCGAGGCGGGAACGAATCAAGTGCAACTGCTCGCCAACTACACCGATATTCTTTGGCGCGCTGATAAGAAGAGAGAAGCGCAAGAGGCTTTCGAAAAACTGAGGGCGATTTCAGGATACCTAGAGATTGGGATGCCGGTGTTTCAACGCCTCAAACCGATTGCCGCAGCACTGAACTGGCCTGAAGACTGGCGCCTTTCATCTTCAATCGCTGAAGATGCTGGAGATCGTCCGAGCCTCGATTCTCTTGGGCCCTTCCGCTGGCATCCTTCGCCTGCGCCGAATTGGAGCTTGCCGGATAGCGAAGGCAAGCAGATCGCTCTCAAGCAATATCACGGCAGGCCGGTGATCGTCATTTTCTACTTGGGTTTCGGTTGTCCTCATTGCATCGAACAACTGAATGCATTCGCGCCAATGGCGAACGATTTCCGAGACGCCGGAATTTCCTTGGTGGCTGTCAGCACCGATACCGTAGAGGGACTAAGCCAAACGCTCGCCAAGAGCAAAGACGGCGCAGGTTTTCCGTTCCCGTTGGTTTCCGATCATGAATTGACCGCCTTCAAAGCTTACCGCGCGTTTGACGATTTCGAGAATATGCCGTTGCACGGCACATTCCTAATCGACGGTGAAGGCTTGGTCCGCTGGCAGGATATCAGTTATGAGCCGTTCAAGGAGACAATCTTTCTGCTCGGCGAATCGAAACGATTGCTCAACCAAGCCATCAAAGTGCAATTGGCTGGCCCTCGCAACAACCAGCCTGCGCGCGAGGAATTGTCCCAGAACCGAAGCGGGTTATGAAATGCGCGACTGGGGCACGGAAAAGTCGATTTGCCAGCCAAACAGAAGTGTCCGCCATCAACTAAACTAAGAACAACACCAAAAACGAGTATGAGAAAACTAGCAACATTGCTGGCCAGCTTGGCCATTTCCGGAGTTTATGCAGCGTCGTCGCACGCAGCCGATCAAGCGCACGCCAACGCTTGGGCCTCCGTGAAACAAGTGGTCGCTGTGCTCCATCCCACTGCGGGCAACAAGTGCAAGGGCGAGATTCGTTTCACGCAGGACGGCGATTCAGTCAAGGTAGTCGCGATTGTCGAAGGCCTCACGCCGGGCCAAAAACATGCGATTCATATCCATGAGTTTGGCGATTGCACTGCTGCTGACGCCACAAGTGCCGGCGGCCATTACAATCCGGAAAAGCATGCGCACGGGTTGCCCACCACGGAACAGCGCCATGCCGGCGATCTAGGTAATCTTCAAGCCGACAATGGCGGAAAAGCAAAATATGAACTAACGATCAAGAACGTAACGGTTGCCGGCGCCAAGAATCCGATCATCGGACGCTCGGTCATCGTTCACGCCAAGGTCGATGACGGTGGCCAGCCGGTCGGCAACGCGGGCGCTCGAATCGCTTGCGGAGTGATTGGACTCGCGAGCCCACCGAAATAGCGATTGGCTCGTTCCCCTCAAGTATCAATCGAAGCGCGGACAGCCTTGTCCACGTATTCAGCTTCGGCGCGCGGACCACTCCGTCCGCGCTCTTTCTTAACCTGCCTTCAGACAACTGGCGAGCATCCCGGTGGTGCGCCGCAGCCGCTGGCTTAACAAGCGGCTTAGCCGAAAGAGGAAATTGGCCGCCGCGCGAGGGTGCTCATGGAGGAGCCTTTGAAAATTATCCTTCGTCAAAATCAAGACATGGCCAGGTTGCAGGAACCGCGCTGTCGCCGATCGCGGTTCTCCATCGACCAACGCCATTTCCCCCAGAAGTTTGCCGGCTCCCTCTGACGCGACCTTGGCCTTTGCGTCGTTAGGCCCGTCTTTGAAAAGTTCAACGGCGCCCTCCACAATTAGGCCGAGAAAGTCGCCCGTATCGCCTTCATGGAATACGACGGCGCCTTGCTCGACGTTGTGGAGCGTTAGGAACCGGGCGAGGATGGTCACATCGTCCTGATTCATATCCTGAAACAGGCGAGCGCCCAGGATCATATCAACGACCTGATCCTGTGAACGTTTGACAAGTTGAACGGTGGAGGGAAGTCCCGAGATGGTGTTGGTGGTAACAGTTGGCATATTCCAAAGCGATTTCCAGCAAATGAGTCTTCGCAACGGCCATGCCGTTTTGATTTTGCGAACCGGCTGTAACCAGTCCATTCGCCGAGGCGTCTTTCCGAACAACCGTTCCCAGGAATTTGCCTTGTAGGCTTGTTTTCGGGGAATCGGCGCCAACAAACCTCAACCTATCCGTTATATGCGACGACCATTGTTTACCTTAACAACAATTGCGGCCCTTATGCTGGGCATCACCGCGCCAGCTCAGGACAAGAAAGTCGATCCTACCGGCACTTGGAAATGGAGCCAGCCAGGACGTCAGGGCGGTGACCCAATCGAGATCACTCTGAAGCTTAAGCTCGAAGGCGAGAAACTGACTGGAACATTGACCCGTCCGGGACGCCAAGGCGGCAACCCCACCGAAACGCCGATTGAAAATGCCAAGCTGAAAGCGGACGAAATCTCGTTTGACGTGACACGTGAATTCCAAGGCAACCGATTCGCGACCAAATATGCCGGCAAGATCAGTGGCGATACGATCAAAGGCACAAATGAACGGCCCGGCCGCGACGGCGGCGACCCCGTGAAAACCCAGTGGGAAGCCAAACGCGAAAAAGCCAAGCAGCAAGCGACTAACTAAGCAAACCACGACGTCAAGGAGTCGGCTCGGAAGTCTAGGGAACTAAGACCTCCGAGCTCAGTAAGACGCAGCCCGTCCGATTCACGGGCTGCGTTTTCGTTTACCACTGCAATATTATCGTACGTGCATAGCGCGGTCTAACGCAGTCAAGCCGACTGTCCACTTTCCTTGATTTCCCGGTTCGCGATTCCTTTGCTGGTCTGACGTTTTCGGAACGCCTGATAAGCCGTCCGGAACTGGCGATGCTTTCTTCCCAGAATAGCAGTTGCGAAAAGGGCTGCGTTAATCGCGCCAGCTTTGCCAATGGCGAACGTTCCTACTGGGACACCCGCGGGCATCTGAACCATCGAAAGCAATGAATCCATTCCATGCAACGCTTTGGATTCGATTGGGACGCCCAGAACGGGAAGGTCGGTCTTGGCCGCGGTCACGCCAGCCAAGTGGGCCGCGCCCCCGGCTGCGGCGATAATGACTTCCAGACCGCGCCCTGCGGCGCTGCTCGCGTATTCGAACAGCAAGTCAGGTGTGCGATGGGCCGAAATTGCCTGGGCTTCATAAGGCACTTTGAGTTCTTTGAGCTGGGCGGCCGCGTGTTGCATCGTTTCCCAGTCCGATTGGCTGCCCATGATAATGCCGACGAGTGGTTTTTGCTTGGAGGCCATATTTTTTGGCGAACCTTTTACCTAAGCGGAATAGAGTTGGTCCAGTCTGATTTTTCTCGCTTTTTCTCGCTGCGCTAAATTGGCATCTGCCGCATGGAATGCGGCTGAATGGAACTTTTGAAACAACTGATCGATAGCGTCCTGCACCTGGACAAACATTTGCATAACATTATCGAAACGCTCGGGCCCTGGGCGTACGTGATCTTCTTACTCGTGATCTTCTGCGAAACTGGCTTGGTGGTAACGCCGTTTCGGCCGGGCGATTCGTTTCTGTTCGCGTTGGGCGCCATTGCGGCTACGGGCAGTTCGCCGGACCTCACTTTGCTGATCGTCCTGCTCAGCGTTGCGGCCATGGCGGGCGATACCGTCAATTATTGGACCGGCTATTTCATCGGCCCAAAAGTGTTCAAGAGCGGCAATGTGCGTTTCCTCAACAAGAAGCATCTCGACCAGACACACGCGTTCTACGAACGTTACGGCGGCAAAACAATTATCATCGCGCGTTTTGTGCCGATCATTCGGACGTTCGCGCCTTTCGTGGCGGGAATTGGCCGGATGATTTACATCCGCTTCATGACATACAACGCCGTGGGCGGCATTCTTTGTATCGTCTCAATGACTCTAGCCGGCTACTTCTTTGGAAGTTTTCCTATCGTGAAGAATAATTTCACCCTGGTGGTCCTCGCAATCATACGCATTTCACTCCTGCCTGCCGTTATCGAGTTTCTCCGCGAGCGCAAGCGCATTCAAACCTCGCAGCTTTGAACTCAAAAGAAGCAGCTGGACCGCAGATAACCCGGATGAACGCGAATACAGAAGCAGCCTCAGCGGCTGAAGGGATCACCGCTGAGGTGAATGATGATGGCGGTCCCAGCAGCTTATGTGTTATCTGCGCTATCGGCGAAATCCGCGGTTGCCATCCCCGCTTGTCAGGATAACGAGCGCTACCGCTTGCTTGCGCCTGAGCCCTAGGCAGCCTGCGCGCCGCGGTAAATACGTGTCACGCGGTACGTGATGTTGGTTAGCACTTCCCATGGCACAGTGTCGCACCACGCTGCCACCTCGCTCGCGGTAATGCTCTCGTTGCCTTCGGCCCCAATCAATACAGCGCGGTCGCCCATTCGCGCGTTGGGCACACGTGACACGTCAGCCAGCATTTGGTCCATCGTAATATTGCCAAGCACGCGGCAGCGCTGCCCGCCAATGAGAACCTCCGCCCGGTTGCTTCCGGAACGAAGATAGGCATCGCCATAGCCGGCGGTCAGCGTCGCTACGCGCATGCGTCGAGGCGCTTTGAATGTTTGTCCATAGCTCAGACGCGTGCCGCGAGGTATTTCTTTCACGAACCCGACTCGGCAATAGAGCGCAAGCGCAGGCCGAACCGATCGAGCTGGAATGGCCAGAGTTCGCTTGGCGCTGGCGGGGACAATCCCATAGACGAGCAAGCCGGGACGAATGAGATTGAACGTTGTGTCGGGCTCGTGCAGCAACGCGGCGCTGTTATTGGCATGGATCAACGGCACTTCAATCCTGGCCTCCCGGAGTTGTCGCAGGACGCCGGAAAACCGGTCGCGCTGGAATCGGGAATACTCCGCGTCGTCTTCCGCTGAAGAGTAATGGGTGTACAGTCCTTGCAGTTTTAACTCTCTTAATCGAGTTACCTCTTCGACAAGCGCAAGGGCTTTGTCAGCGCTGACACCTAACCGGCCCATTCCTGAATCCACTTTGACATGAACGGTCACCTGCTGCCCGAGTTGCTTCGCGATGGCGGCGAACTGTTCGGCTTCGTTCAGCGATGAAATTGTGGGCATGATCTGGTCTCGCACAACCGTTTCCATCTCTTCGGGCAAGCAAACACCTAGGAGGAGAATCGGCCAGCCTCGGCCCACGTGACGAATGGTTCGCGCTTCAGCCAGGTTCGCCACGCCAAAGATATCGGTTCCACTCTGCATAAGGAGCGCGGCGATTTGTTTGAGGCCGTGACCATATGCATCCGCTTTGACAACGGTGAGAATCTTGATCCTTGGCCCTGCGCGGTGACGAATCCAGGCGAGATTAGAACGCAACGCATCGAGGTCTATCTCCGCCCAGCAACGAAAGCGTGTTTGCACGCGATCATCTTCGTCGCGGCGAGGACTGGAGCGCAATGTTTGTTTAACCATTGGCGACCCGCGTTGGATGAGAAGGGCCGCTGCAGGCGCGCATCGTGTCGTTACAAAAGGGAATGCCCGATTCCGTTTTCAGGGAATCCACCGATGTTGGAACAAATGGTCGTTTGGCTAAACTTTTATTCGCTGCGGCCCGACGAGATGAGCTCAATCTGCAACCGACCGTATTGCTCGCTGAAGACTTAGACGATGATGTAACACTGCTGCGCAGAGCTTCTCGGAAAGCCGAGATTCCCAATGTGCAGGCGGTCAAGGACGGTGAGCAAGCGCTGGATTACCTCAAGGGCGTGGGGCCTTATTCCGACCGCGAGGCTCACCCATTCCCAACGGTTTTGTTGGTTGATTACTCTTTCTCAAAATAGATTCCGGATAGGCAGGGAGGCGTTGCTGCGCATGCGGCGAGAATCAGCAGGTTTGCCTGCCTATCCCGAATCTATTTTGAGAAAGAGTGTAGCTTTCGTCTCGGTTGAACATTTCGCAATTCCACCTAGAATCAGAGCAGGAAGGACAAATTATGGGAAATTTTGGTTTAGGTTTGCGAAGCCTATGGCGCATTTGGCGCGATGATGCTTTTGCGGAAAAGGTTCGACAGTTGGAAGAGGGCAGGCTGGCGCCGGTGACTGTGCCTCAGCCGAAGGCTGAGGCACGACCGCAAGCGCCAGAGCCGCGCCGCAGCGATGCGTTGACCCTGCTGGCCGTTTTGCAACGTGAGGCACGCTTCGTTGATTTCATCCAGGAACCGATTGCCGCGTATTCAGACGCGCAGATTGGGGCAGCGGTCCGGGACGTGCACAAGAATTGCGCGAGCGTTCTCGACCGTCTTTTTGCTTTGCGACCGTTGATGGACGCCCCTGAGGGAGCATCGTGCGAAGTGCCGCGGGGCTTCGATCCGGCTCAATTTCGGTTGACGGGCAACGTCGGGAAGGAACCGCCTTTTCGCGGCCAGCTCTGCCATCATGGATGGAAAGCAACCAAATGCGAATTGCCGGAATGGATGGGCAGCAGCGCGTCCGCGACGGTCGTTGCACCGGCGGAAGTGGAACTGAAGTAAGGCAAAATAACCGAAGTTTATGGCGAAGAAACCACCGAGCGAGCCTGCCCAGTATTCAATCGGAATCGATTTAGGAACGACGAACAGCGTTATCGCGTGCGCTCCATTGGAACAGGAAGAAGCGAAGGTCGAGCTCGTTTCGATTCCTCAAGTCGTTTCTCCCGCAACGGTTGAGACGCGTTCGGCCTTGCCTTCGTTTCTTTACCTGGCAACAGAAGGTGAAGGCACGGGCGGCGGCTACGATTTGCCGTGGTCGAAGAAGCGAGACTATGTGGTGGGTGAGTTCGCTCGCCGGCAAGCGGCTGATGTCCCAACGCGTGTGGTCGCCGCCGCGAAGTCCTGGCTGGCCCATAGTCGTGTGGACCGGCATCAGAATATTCTGCCGTGGAATGCGCCGCCGGAAGTGCCGAAGGTTTCTCCTGTTCAAGCCGCACAGCGCTATCTGGAGCACATGATCGCGGCGTGGAACGCGGCTTTTCCAGATGCGCCGTTCGCCGCGCAACACATCGTGCTGACGGTCCCGGCTTCGTTCGATGCCAGCGCACGTGAATTGACGCGAGAAGCGGCGCTTGACGCCGGCTTTCCCGAAAGTTTGGTCCTGCTCGAGGAGCCCCAAGCTGCGCTCTATGCGTGGCTGGCGGACATGGGAAATCGCTGGCGCCGCGAGCTGCGCGTCGGTGAAACGATTTTGGTCGCTGATGTCGGCGGTGGGACGACAGACTTCACGTTGATTCGCGTTGCGGAAGAGGACGGCGTTCTCACGTTGCAACGCGTGGCCGTTGGAGATCACATCTTGGTTGGCGGCGACAACATGGATTTAACGCTCGCGCACCTCGCCAAGAACGCTTTCTCAGCCAAGGGAGTCGAGGTGGATCCCTGGCAGTCGGTGGCGTTATGGCATGCTTGCCGGACCGCCAAGGAAACGTTGCTGGGGCCCGAAGGACCCAAGAAACAACCCGTCGCGGTGCTCGGACGCGGCAGTCGATTAATTGGAGGCGCCATTTCCGTCGATCTGGATCGCAAGGAAGTTTCGGCGGCATTGCTGGATGGATTCTTTCCCGCGTGCGCGCTCAGCGACAAACCGGCGCGCCGGCGTGTTTCCGGGTTCCAGGAAATTGGCCTGCCGTTCGAATCGGACACGGCCATCACGCGGCACCTGGCGCAATTCCTCACCCTGCACGGTCAGGGACGGCCAATTCGTCCAACGCACGTTTTGTTCAACGGCGGTGTGTTGAAGGCCGCAGCGCTCCGGTCGCGTTTGCTGGAAGTCGTCGGCTCCTGGTTTCCGAACGAACCTGCTCCCAAAGTTCTGCAAGGGAATTTGGACCTCGACTTCGCGGTCGGGAGAGGCGCGGCTTATTACGGTTTGGTCAAACAAGGCCGCGGCGTCCGCATTCGAGGGGGCACAGCGAGATCTTATTATGTTGGAATCGAAACAGCCGGCTTGGCTGTGCCGGGCGCCGCCCGGCCGCTTCGGTTGTTATGTGTGGCGCCATTTGGAATGGAGGAAGGAACTGAAGCGCGGGTGCAAAGCGATCCCATCGGCCTGATCGTTGGCGAGCCTGCTCAATTCCGATTTTTCAGCTCGCCCGTTCGCAAGCAAGACAAGCCGGGGAATATCGCCGATCGCTGGAGCGAAACTGAGATTGCGGAGACCGATTCACTCCAAGCGACGTTACCCAAGGCGGCCGAAGTCGAGGACGAATTCGTGCCGATTCGATTCGAGTCGCGCATCACGGAATTGGGGATGTTAGAACTGTGGTGTGTGAGCACGATCTCCGACGACCGCTGGAAGCTCGAATTTAGCGTGCGGGAAGATGCGGAGAGATGAGAACTGACAGGAGAGACTCCTTTCGCTTTGCACATGCATTGGCCAATGAGCCTGATAGGACAGAGCATCTCGCCTGTTGATTCTGGATTGGTGCACGCAAGCGCAGGACAGGCGAGACGCCTGTCCTGCGACCCTGCTCCGTTGCATAGAGAGGGTAATCTCGTTTCGAGTTGGTAAATCGCGTAATCCATGAATTCAGTTGCTCGTGCAGGTCAGTCTCCCCCACGCTTCACCGTTGGAATCGATCTTGGGACAACCAACTCTGCGGTCGCGCATGTCGACACAACATCTTCGGACCTGAAGGTTCAGATATTCCCAGTTCTCCAATTCGTTGCGTCCAGCGAGATCGAAGCTCGTGAGATACTTCCGTCGTTCCATTACGCGCCGGCGTCGGGCGAACTTGGTGCGATGCGATTGCCTTGGGAAACAGAAAGCCCCAGCCACCTTGTGGGCATTCTCGCACGGGAGCATGGGGCCGGAGTTCCCGGCCGGCTTGTGGTCTCGGCGAAGTCTTGGTTAAGCCACTCGGGGGTGGACCGCACCGCGAACTTATTGCCCTGGCATGGCGCGCCGGACGTCGAGAAACTTTCTCCGACAGAGGTCATTTCTCGTTATCTAAGTCACATACGTTCGGCCTGGAACTATCGCTGGCCGGAATTTCCGTTGGAAAAGCAGGATGTGGTCATCACAATCCCAGCTTCGTTCGATGAGATCGCTCGCGAACTAACGGTCGCGGCCGCGCAACGCGCGGGCCTGCCACGCATACTTCTTTTGGAGGAACCTCAAGCCGCGTTCTACGCATGGTTGCAACCGCAGAGACGGGATTGGGCAGAGAAGCTTAAGCCCGGACAGAAAATTCTAGTCTGCGATGTCGGCGGCGGCACGACCGATTTTACGCTGATCCAAGTCAGGCCCGGCGAAGGCGGCGAGGTGCGTTTCCATCGTTTCGCTGTGGGCGAGCATTTGATTTTAGGTGGTGACAACTTGGACCTTGCCCTCGCTCATTTCATTGAAGAGAAACTGACGCAAGGAGGGAAACTCGAACCCAGGCAGTGGAGCATTCTCGTGCGACGCTGCCAGCAGGCGAAAGAAACGTTGCTTGGGGCGTCGCCGCCGGAACGCTTGACCGTGCACGTGCCGGCGAGCGGGTCGAGATTGATCGGAGGCGGGCTCAAATTGGAGGTAACTCATGACGAAGTGGTCAACCTCCTCGTCAACGGATTTTTGCCGCGTGTGACCTTGGATGACAAACCAGCCCGGCGCACTTCCGGGTTTCAGGAATTTGGTCTTCCCTTTGCGCCGGATCATGCAATCACACGTTATCTGGCCGCGTTCCTGATGGCACATCGCAATACGCTGGGACCGGACACAAGTAGGACAGGCGTCTCGCCTGTCCCAACTCTTGCTATGAACCAGGACAGGCGAGACGCACTGTCCTACCCGGATCCCGCTCGCCCAGATGTCATCTTGCTCAATGGCGGATTGTTCGAATCCGCTCAAATGCGCGCGCGGCTTCTCGAAGTGATTGCTTCTTGGTTTGATCGCGGAACGGGTTGGCAACCGCTTCTCCTCGAAAATCAACGCCTCGATCTCGCCGTGGCGGTTGGCGCAGCTTACTACGGACTGGTGCGGCGCGGGTTGGGCGTTCGTATTTCCGGAGGCCTGGCGCGGTCGTATTACATTGGCGTAACGCATGAGCAGAAACCGTTGGCCCTGTGCCTGGTGCCGGCCGGGCTCGAGGAAGGCCAGGAAGTAAAGTTGGAGAAGCACTTTGACCTCCTCATACGTCAACCAGTCGAGTTTCCTCTGTTTGTTTCGAGCGCTCGGACTATGGACAAGCCAGGTGACGTTGTGGAATTGGACGCGTCGCAACTGAGCGCGTTGCCGCCAATCCGGACGGTCCTGCGAGCCGGGAGCAAATCGGCTTCGGCGGGAACCGTCTCGGTCCAACTCCATGCGCGATTGAGCGAGATCGGCACAATGGAAGTCTGGTGTTCCGAGTTGAATGGTTCGAGAAAGTGGAAACTTCAATTTGATGTCAGATCGGCGACCCAAACAGACATCGATGTTCATGAAGGGGCGGGCGAACGCGCAGGTTTCGTTGACGAACAGCTCGTGCAGCAGTGTCGCGAATTGATTCAGAAAACATTTGCCAGTCCCGACGAATCCGCACCGCCCGAGCAGTTGGTTCGACGAATGGAAATGATCATGGGCGCCACGCGGCTCGAATTGCCGCCTTCATTTTTGCGCGGGCTTTGGGAAGAACTGCTGAAAGTGGAGGATGGGCGAAAGCGCAGCATCTTGCACGAGGCGCGCTGGCTGAACCTGTTGGGTTTTTCGCTTCGGCCGGGCTACGGCGTCGCGGTCGATGACTGGCGAGTTGCACAGACTTGGCGGATTTCCAAGATTCACCATTCCAGCAACGAGCTTTGCCGGGCTGAGTGGTGGATTTTGTGGCGTCGCATCGCCGGTGGCCTCGTTCCCGGACAACAACGCGTTTTGGCGGAGCCGTTGATCGCCGCGCTGCGAGCGCGCACTGAGAAAGCAAGCCGGCGCGCCAAGAGTTCGAGCGCAGTCGATTTCAGGTTCGGTGCGCATGAAACCCAGGAAGCGTGGCGGCTGCTCGGGTCCCTGGAATTATTGAGCGCTGAAGTCAAGATCGAGTTGGGCAATCTCTTGATCGAACACTTGGAGAGAAAGGGGCCAACTTTGTGGGGAGGCGCGGGCGCGTGGGCTCTGGGACGCATCGGATCGCGCGTTCCAATGTATGGCCCGCTCAATACGCTCGTGCCGATCGAGGTTGTCGAAAGATGGGTTCAGGTTCTGATGAGATTCCCAGAGCTTGACAAGGAGCCGTGGTTCACAGTCATGCAGATGGTGCGCCGAACCGGCGATCGCTACCGCGATCTTTCAGAACAGGTCCGCAGTTTGGTCGTGAACCGAATGACGACGGATCAGGCGCCAGCGCATTACACTAAATTGGTTCGAGAAGGCGGAGAATTGGAGCGGGAGGAGCAGAACCAAGTCTTCGGCGAAGGTTTGCCTCAAGGTTTGCAGCTGCAGTGAAGGGGTCGCATCGATTGCCTCGCAGCGCTGATTGTTCGGGAGGCACTGCTATTGAGACACTGCGCTAGGACAGAATCCAGTTGCATTGCCAGGAAAGCGGGTATTCAGGTGTGGCGCCAGCACCTCGATGAAGAAGTGTTCGTCATTGTGCCTTTCGACTTGGAAGCTGCTTTCGCGAAGGCGACCGCTTGGAACGCAGCCTGCCAACATCAACCGCCGGGCTGGGGCCTATTACTCCATGTGGGAGTGGCAGCGATTTCGGGCGCGACCTTCATGAGTTTCAATCCTGAGTTGCGCAAGCAAGCAGCGGACGAGGGTTTGCCAATTCTACCACCGGTCCTTTGAGTCCCTCTCCCGCCTCTAAATGAGCTCCAAAATTCTAAATGATGCGCGTTTTTCAGTGAAAGTCTTGAACTTCGTGTTGGCGTCTCATTAAATCAGGGCGTGCCGACCACGGTGACAGCTATAGCCAATCAGAAAGGGGGCGTGGGCAAAACCACGACCTCGGTGAATTTGGCGGCTTGTTTGGCGGCCATCGGCTACAAAGTTCTGCTGGTCGATTTCGATCCGCAGGCCAACGCGACCAGCGGCCTGGGCTTGGAAAAGGCGGAGGGCGCAAGCGCCTATCGCGCATTACTCGGCGAAGAACCGATGGCCGGGAAGATTCAATCGACCGCCTTCGACCGCCTCGAGATTATTCCCAGCGAACCCGACATGTGCGGCGCCGAGATCGAGCTTTCCCGTCTGGACAATCATCTTCTGCGATTGCGGCAAGCGCTGGAGCCAATTCGAGAATCGGCTCGTTTTGATTTGATCCTGATCGATTGTCCTCCATCGCTCGGCATCCTGACGTTGAATGTGTTCGCCGCGGCCGACTGGCTGCTCGTGCCGCTGCAATCCGAATATTACGCGCTGGAAGGCATTTCGATGATTACGCGCGTCCTGACGCAGCTCCGTGAAACCGGAGTGAACCCGCGTTTGGAATTGCTCGGTGTCGTGATGACCATGTTCGACGGGCGGACGAAGCTTTCCCAACAAGTCGTTGGCGAAGTTCGGCAGCACTTTGGCCATGCGGTATTCGAGACCGTCATTCCAAGAACAACGCGCCTGGCCGAAGCGCCGAGTTTTGGCAAACCGATTATTTACTATGACAAGTACAGTGCAGGCGCAGCCGCCTACGAGGTGCTGGCTCAGGAAGTGGCAACGCGGCTGAAATTGCAGGCTCCGCAAGCGCCCGCTAACTGATCCGATTGTGCAGACCATATTATGGGATACAGTTGTGCAACGACCGCAGCGTTGGCGCTGTTGTGTATTTCGATTTAGGACTGGCGGGATCATTGGAGTAAATTGGGCTTATGGCAAAACAGACTGTGGAAATGGTGATCGAGCAGGTCACGATGGAGTTACCGGATACCAAAACCATTCGATTCAAATGGCCGGAAGGTTACGACATCGATTTCAAAACGGGGCAATTCATCACGCTCTATTGGCTGGACACGCCAACCTACAAACGAGCGTATTCACTTTCCTCTTGCGCCTTGGACCGCGGGTTTTATGAGGTCACCGTCAGACGCGACGGAAAAATGGGGACGCGCATTGTGGATTGGGCCAAGCCGGGCGACAAAATGGGCGTGATCGAACCGGTTGGAAAATTCCTTCCTGTTTACGAGCCGGACAAACATTTGATTTGCATCGCAGGCGGTTCGGGCGTGACACCGTTCCGGGCCTTTGTGCGTGAGGCCACGCGGCGAGAATTGGAAACGAAGATTACCGTCCTCTACAGCGTGCGGACAACAAACGACATCATTTTCTACGACGAGTTTCATCAGTTGGAAATGGACAATTCCAATTTCGATTTCTATGTCACCTGCACGCGTTTGCATCCCGCTGATCCGTGGACCGGACGCCGCGGGCGAATCGATGCGGCTTGGGTGAAAGAGCATATTCACGATTTGCCGAACACAATTTTCTACGCTTGTGGTCCGAACGAACTGGTCGAGTTCGCTGAGACATTGGTGCGGCAGGACCTCAATATTCCAAAAGAACAATTAAAGACGGAGAAGTGGGGTTGAGGCAGTCAGGGCTCGACTGCCACGTGGTCGTCTAGAGTCTCGTCAAAATGACCCGGAGGCCCGCTTTACTAGCACGTCAGATTTGTGTACTGTGAATGCATGAAACGTCGTGAGGTAGTCGTTGAGAAGCACCCGGATGGGTATGTCGCGTGTCCGCTCGGCCTCAAAGGTGTTGTTGTCGGCCAGGGGGATTCTTATGAAGAGGCAATTGCGGATTGTAAGTCCCCAATTCACTTCCACTTGGAGACTTTTGGCCCAGAAAGCCACGAATCAAGAGTTCCACTTTGAGGACAATTTGTGCCCAAGCGCGAATCTCGCGAGAGGAGTTTCTGAGAGCTTATGCGGCAGCATAACAGGTTGAGAGGTTCGGCCGTCCACTCCGCCGGATTTCAATTCTCGGTTTCGGTTTCCATTCTACAGTTCTATGTTGAAACGAACGCCGCTCTTTGAAGTCCACCGGAAACTCGGCGCGCGCTTGGTCGAATTCGCCGGCTGGGAGATGCCCGTCCATTACACGAGTATTATGGACGAGCATGAAACGGTCCGAACGGCAGCCGGACTGTTCGACATTTGCCACATGGGGGATATGCGTGTTTCCGGACCGTCCGCGCTGGCCTTTCTCAATCATGTGCTGACCAATGACGCGTCGAGACTCGAGGTTGGCCAAGGGCAGTATACGCTCCTGTGCAATGCGCGCGGCGGCGTCATCGACGACCTTTATCTTTATCGGCTCGCGAAAGAGGATTTCCTGCTGATTGTCAACGCTTCGCGAATTGAGGCGGATTGGGATTGGTTGCAACAGCAATTCCAGAGATTCGCGTCGGACAAACAAACGAAGCTGAGCAACGAGTCTGATCGATTCGGCGCGTTGGCCATACAAGGTCCGAGGGTTATCGAATTCATCGACCAATGTATTTCCAATCCGTCCACGGGCGGGACCAAGGTGGAGAAGCCCAGCCAGCTGAAGAAAAATCAGATTGCCGAGGTTCAGGTGAACCGCGAGTCCGCCTGGATCGCACGCACGGGCTATACAGGGGAGGATGGTTTCGAAATCGTGGCGCCCGCGCAGAGCATGGAATCGTTGTGGAATCGTCTTGTGGAATTGGGCCAAGGGCATGGGTTGAAGCCTGCTGGCTTAGGCGCTCGCGACACCTTGCGGACCGAGGTCTGTTACCCGTTGTACGGCCATGAACTGGATGAGAACACCACGCCGGTCGAAGCGGGGCTCAGTTTCTTCGTCGGTTGGGACAAGAACGATTTTGTCGGGCGTTCCAAGTTGCTGGATCAAAAGACCAACGGCGTTACGAAGAAATGCGTCGCGTTCAAGATGACGGACAAATCCGCTCCGCCGCGTCCGCACTATCCTATTTGGCGCAGTGACGCCAATGAGAAAATCGGCGAGGTCGTGAGCGGGACGCAAAGCCCGTCGCTTGGAATGGGCATGGGGATGGGCTACGTGCCGGCGGAACTGGCGAAGGCCGGCGCGAGTCTTCGCATCGAGATACGGGGCAAACTCGCTCCTGCTGTTATCGTCCCCAAGCCCATTTACAAGAAACCGGTTTGACGGCGGACTCTTCGCTCAGTAAATCACAGCGAGCCGAATTATCATCATATGACCAAAGTTCCTCCGGAGCTGAAATACGCCAAGAGCCACGAATGGGTGCGAATGACCGACAACGTTGCTACCGTCGGCATCACCGATCATGCACAACACGAGTTAACCGATCTGGTGTTCGTCGAATTGCCCGCGGTTGGAAGAGCGCTTAAGTCAGGCGAAGCGTGCGCTGTTGTAGAATCGGTGAAGACCGCCAGCGACATCTATTCACCGCTGAGCGGCACCATCACTGAGGTGAATCAAGCAATTGTCGACAATCCCGCCTTGATCAACTCGGATCCTTACGGAGCCGGTTGGTTTTACAAGCTGACGCCGAGCCAGGCCGGCGAATTGAGCCAACTATTAACCGCGGCTGATTACGGCAAGCAGATAAACCAATAGATCGGCAGCGAGTGGCGCATTAGAACCTGTTTTAAAAATAGCAGCCGAGGTAACGAGGCTCTGAAATGGTTCTGTCTGGGACTGGGATTATGTCTGACTGTCGAATCAAATCAGAGCCTCGTTACCTCGGCTGCTACGATTTGACGGAATGCTAAAACGCGCTCTTAACGCGAGACTCTCGAACATTGTGTTTTTGTACTAGGCGTTACTGCGGAAAATATGCTGAACTGCGCGCAACCTATGAAACGAAGAATTTTCCTCAAACTAAGCGCCGGAACTGCCTTCGGTGTTTCTCTCGCTCCTTTCCAACTTGTGCGGGCGGACCACCATGACGAACCTTTTATGATTTCATTGGCTGAATGGTCCCTGGTCAAAACGCTTCGTGCGAACAAGCTGACCAACCTCGATTTTCCGCGCGTCGCGAAGAAAGAATTTGGCATAGATTGCATCGAATTCGTGGATCAGTTCTTTCGGGAGAAAGCCAAGGACATGGCTTATCTGAAAGACCTCAAGGATCGTGCTGCATCGGAGGGAGTGAAAATGGGGTTGATCATGATCGATACAACGGGCGACTTTGGCGCAGCGGACAGAGGGGCTCGGGCCCTGGCGATTGAAAAGACCTTCGCATGGATTGATGCCGCCAAATATTTGGGCTGCCACACCGTTCGAATCAATGCTCGCGGGCCCGGCAGCGCGGAAGAATTGCGGGAACGCATCGTCGAGAGCTGTTCGCGTTTGGCAGATTACGCCGCCGAACGGAAGCTGAACATTGCCATCGAAAACCATGGCGGCTTGTCATCTGATCCGGAATGGTTGGTTTCGGTCATGAAAGGCGTGAATAAGCCGAATTTCGGAACACTGCCCGATTTCGGCAATTTTCCGGATTCCGTCAACCGGTACGAGGCTGTCGAAATGTTCATGCCGTACGCGAAGGCGGTCAGTGCGAAGTCGGCTGAGTTCACTGCGGAAGGTTTGGTCGTCGAGACCGATTATTTTCGCATGATGCGCATTGTCCGGGACTGGGGTTATCACGGTCATGTTGGCGTCGAATCGGGCGCCCGCACGCAAGAAGGCGAAGCCGACGCAGTTCGCAAGACGCGCGACCTCCTGAAACGCATCCGCGGAGAGCACAAGCGTGTGAAACCCATCTTTAATGGCCGCGATCTTTCGGGCTGGACAAAGATCGAAAGGGGCGAGTGGGAAGTTAAGGATGGTACTCTTATCGGGCGCAACGGCCAGAATTGGTCGACCAATCCGGAGAAAACTGGTTCATGGCTGAGCACGGAGAAACAATATGGCGATTTCCGGCTCGAGTTTCAGTTCACCATTAACAAGGGCGGCAACAGTGGCGTGTTCTTCAGGTCCGCGCATGAGAAAAATCCCGCCTTCACCGGTTATGAAATGCAAATTCACGATTCGGCGGGGAGACCACCGTCCAAGGGCGGCGCGGGTTCCCTCTATAGCGTGGTCGCTCCGACGAAGAACGCAATCCGTCCAGCCGACCAATGGAATTACGCCACCATTCTTGCGAAGGGGCAGAAGGTCACCGTTGAGATGAATGGGGAACGAATCATCGATGCCGAATTGGATCGTTCGCTTCGAGGTTACATCGGGTTGCAGAATCACGACAATCGTTCGGAAGTGAAATTTCGCAACATTCGGTTAGAAGAGATATAGCTCGGAGCCATGCGTCGATATGGAAAAGATCATCTACCCACGAAGTCCTCGCGAAGAAATGGCCGGTTGGACGTACTTGCCTCGGTTCGTTGACAAAATACGTCTGCACTTGGCCGGAAAACTTCACCCCGATTACCAGGAGAATTTTGGCAAAGGCTTCGACGGCGCGTGGCTCAAGACGGCCGGCGTCACGGCTGAACAATTTATTGAGGTCGTGAAGAACAGCATTACCGACGGCGAGGTCGCTGATTGGATCGGGCGGAATGTAAAAAAGCCTGAGGCCGAGCAGGCCGCCTTCAGAGATCATATCCTCAATCGCGGCCGCGAACCGGAGATGCAGGCGCGCCTCAACATGCGCAAAGAACAATCCGGGCTGACGCATCGCGACGATATCCAGACTTTCGTCGATTATATCGATGCGGACGAGAAGCGGATTTGAGCGGCGCTGGCTGAAAAATGAGCCCTGCGCCAAGCGCTGAAGCGGCAGGGACGAGTCTCGCCAATCGAACCACGTTTCATGCTTTGCTTTCTGGGGTGCTGTCGCTGCAGGGAGGGAAGAATGGGCCGTCTTGACATCGCCACCGCCCAGGACGAGCCATTGCCGTAACGCGCAGAGTTTCACTCGGCAGAGCTAGCGCAGAGCTCGAACGCGCTGCATAAGGCGAGAGCGCTGCCGACTGCAAGTCGGCGATACAGCGCAACGCGGACGCAGCCGCAACCAGAAGGGAGCGCGGACATTCTTGTCCGCAGCAACGTCCGAAGGCCTGGCAGTTTTTCGAATTTGCTTTGAGGTGTTGCTGGCTGTCGAGTCGTGGGGTTATCTGCTGTCGGGGGCGGTCAAGCGCAATTTCGTCGATCCAGAATTCCTTTTCGGCTTTTTCTCGTTCCTGCCGCGATGGAGTGGGAATGGCATGTATTGGCATTTTGCTGCTCAAGGCATTCTCGCATTGATGATCGCTCTCGGGCTTTTTTATCGTGCGTCGGCGGCACTCTTCTGTGTCGGTTTCACTTATGTCTTCCTTCTCGATGAGGCTCTTTATCTGAATCATTTTTATCTGATTTGTTTGATGAGCTTTTTGCTCAATATCAACGCACGAACGGTGTTCGACCCAAGGTTCACGCCCATGTGCTCGCTTCACTGAATCGCCGGCCACGGCGGGCATGCGAACAGCGATGTGACGTGACAGGACCGAGCGTGTGGAAGGACTTGCCCGGCTTCAGGAGCGTATCGGCTTACGCCCCGACCCACGCCGTGTGGTCGTAAGCAAGCCGGGCCAAGGTCAGCTTCTCGCCGTCCAAATCATCTGCTTCCTGGTCACCCACAATTTGGAAGTATCGATGTCCTTCATCGTCGCGATGTGTTTGTTTGAGAAATGTGAAGCTGGCAACCGGTCGCAATTCCGCAGCGGCCAGCGGTGTGCAAATGGCCCAGTGTTCCGTCTGCGGATTCAGTCTCACCTCCCAAACGTTGAGTGACTCGCGAAACTGAACGGGCGGATCAAGGTCGCGCGCGAGCTGGAGGAGCAAATTATGCTGAATGACATCTTCGCAGACAGCGTCGGAAGCCAGCTCGGTGAGCAGGTCCATAAGTTCCGCGACGCTTTTCAGGCGGAAACTTCGCAACGTCGTCGCACGAGCGATCGGGTGAGCCAGCCATTGCAACTGCGGCGGAAGTTGGTCCGAGATGAACGCGGTCCCGGTGTTGAGGATCATCTCTTCATGTTCTGCTTCAGACAAGGATTCCCATTCTGCAACCTGAGCAGCCAGGTAACCTTTTAAGACGTGCCAAAACTCTGAAAATAGAATCCGACGTTCCTGGAGTTGCGTTTCGACTAGTGGCAGAAGGTCCTGCAAATGCGGGCAAGCCTTCCAGACATCGCGAATTTGTGAATCTCGAAAGCGATAAACTGACGGTTGGGCCAGCATGCTGTCCGCAGTTTCGTCGGCAATCGCCAGCCGCGAGTTTTCCGTGGCTAACTCGAACAAGGCCACGCCCGCGGAGAAAATGTCCGATCCTTGCGTCAGAGGCAAGCCCGTCTGGACATTAGACGTGTCGATGACCAATTCCGCGTAGTCCGGTGTCGCTGAATAGACGTAATTCTCGGTGTCGCGGCCATGGCGCGGTGTAAAGAACGCGCCGAGGTCCACAAACTTAACAACCCCGTCGAACATTCGGATCACATTGTCAGGCTTAAAGTCGATGAGAATAATGCCGTGGCGATGGAATAACCGAACGATCGCGAGGGTGTCATAGAGCGCCGCCCTGAATTGAGCGGCCCATTCTTCGGGATAGCCTGCGGCCGCCGCGGATTGGCACCAAGCGAGCAAGTTTTCGCCCTGCAAATATTCCATCGCAATAAAAGCAAACTTCCGTTCGACGTCCATGTTCGATCCGTAGTAAGCCGGGACGCGTGCGCGTAGTTCTTCGATCCCTTGGATATCATCGAAGTTCTCGACTTCCACACGGAAGCTTAGATAAGGCCCGTAACTGACTTCGCCCACTTTGCCGCAATCCACATCGAACGTCTTTACGACCATCCCAGGATGAGACGTCGCATAGACCGATGTCTCACTGTTTTGGTTGATCAAGCGGGTCAATTCCAATTTGCCGACGCCTGCGACATTGACACTCGATCCGGCCAGCCTTCCGAGATGTAATTCGGTTGCTTCAAGATTTGCCATAGGAGCAAGAGAGTTTGGGTTGTGTCTGTGTTCTAGCATATTTCCTCAAAACGACAATGATCATCACACGACTAGCGGTTCTCATTTTGGGACCAACGGCAGGGCGCGTCACTCCGTGCGCGCCGAAACAGGGCCGGAAAACCAAGGCCCTTTGCGGAAACGGCGCGCACGGAGTGACGCGCCCTGCCAAGAACTGCCAAAAAGAGAACTGCAACTGCTGTCACAACCCTCTGCGACGGGAGGAAGACGTTGCCGCGTTTCCGGCAAACCCGCAGGTTTGCCGCACTTTTCCGGAAATCTATTTCGGAGACAATCTGACTGCGCACTTGGCAAGCTGCTCTCGGTCACTTCACCGCCGCCCACACCCGCTGAACGTCGTCGTGATCTTCGAGCGCTTGCAGGAATTCGCCGACTTCCACACGTTGCGCGTCATGGAGCGAAGGATAATGTTTCGGGAGATAACCGAATTCGCTCGTGACAACCGTCCAACCATTTTGAGCGAGCCATCTCGAAACCGTGTGAACCGCCGGACGGTCCGTAATGAATCGAGCGCCCGCCGCGGTCTCGGGAATGTCGTCGTTTTGCGGCGATGTCAACGGTTCGACCTCATTGGCGCCAGCTTCAATCGCGGCCGTTTCACGATCGATGCCGGCATCTGGATGATGTGCTTCAACGAGACCGACGTGGTCAAAAAGGAATTTGTTGCTCCCGCCGCCACCCAATTGGCCGCTTCGAAATAGGACCCGTATTTCGGATGCCGTTCGATTTGTATTGTCCGTAAAGACTTCGACGATGACCGGAACTTTGTGCGGCGCGTAACCCTCGAAAACGATGTGTTCCATCACCACTTTTTCATCACCGGTGCCTGAGCCCTTTTTGATGGCGCGCTCGATCACATCGCGAGAGACACTTTCCTTGCGGGCCTTCTCGATCGCTGCCGCCAGCCGCGCATTGCTTTCTGGGTCCGCTCCGCCCAACTTGGCCGCGACCATCATCTCGCGCACGATCTTGCCGGTGGCCTGCGCTTTTTTGAGCGAAGCGACAGCCCGTTTTGCATGAAGCCATTGACGTCCCATATGGGGCAGCATAAGCAAGCGCCAGAGGAGTTTCAACCCGCTGCCTCGAGGCCGAGCGTTTTCAGCTAGAACGTGACCCGTGAAGCAGACCAATGACGAATGACGAAATCTGAATGACCAAGGAATGACTAATGACGAAGTTCGAATGAGCTGACCATCGACCATCGCGTGCGATGCCCGAAATTCATTAAGCATTGGAGCTTTGTCATTCTTTCGTCATTGGCCAGCAGTCATTCGTCATCGATTGGTTCCAACGCCCCTAGCGGCACCATGGCAGCTGCCAAGGGACCTGGCCGTTTTCCTTGATTTCGCTCGGCTAGGCGCTACCTTCCGAAGTCACACGCGTGTTTCAAATCACCAAGTGTGAACTCCGCGTTCGGGCTGTTGATTCGTGCGGCAGGAACAACTAGTCGCGATGCAACAGAGCGCGACGCAGACCGAAAAGTAGTGAAGTGAATATTTTACTGGCCGATGACAGCCGGGTGTCCCGGGCCGTAATCACGCGGTCCCTGAAGGTGACGTTTCAATAGCTTATAGCGCTCGCTTGCCGAACGCATGCTGCCCGGTGCCCAGCGTTCACGCTTGCAGAAACGTCCGAACCTGCCAATCGTTCCGTAATCACAGGCAATCCGGCAAGGCCGCGTTCCGACCGCAAGACCCCGCGGACACATCAATCATTTCAACTGCGTCGAAGGAACTTTGCCACCGCTTAACGCCTCGAGGAAATCAACCAGGTTTTGAATCTCCGAATCCGAAAGATTGAGAGGCTTCATGCTTGGATCAAGATTTGGATTCGGCACACCACCTCGATTGTAAAATTCGACGACCTCGCGCAAACTCACCAAGCTGCCGTCATGCATGTAAGGCGCAGTTTTCGAGACGTCGCGCAAGGTTGGCGTCTTGAAGCGTCCACGATCAGCTTCGTGACCGGTGACCTCGAAACGTCCCGAATCATTCGGCGCTTTGCCCCAGCTCACGCCGGTGTTGCGGAATTTCTCGTCCGTAAAATTTCGTCCGGAATGGCATTTCGAGCAAAGTCCTTTGCTTTCGAAAATCCAAAGCCCTTGGCGCGCAGAATCGGAAAGGGCGGAGAATTGGCTATTGCGAAACCGGTCCACAGGACTATTGCCGCTGAGCAAAGTCCGTTCGAAAGACGCGATGGCGCGGGCAAGGTTTTGGGTGCTGATACCATCGGAGAAAGCCAGCTTGAAGGCTTGCCGGTAATCCGCGTTGGCCCGAAGCCGTTCTAGAACAGCTTCGAGACTGCTTCCCATCTCCACCGGATTCTGAATGGGCTCGAGCGCCTGAGCTTCCAGACTCGAAACGCGTCCGTCCCAAAACAAAGAGGCGGCGTACAGGCGATTAAAGAGGCTCGGCGCATTTCGGCGTCCTTTTTTTCCTTCAATGCCAGCCGACAAAGCAGCGTCGCTAGCGAAACCGCGTTCCGGAAGGTGGCACGACGAACATGAAATCGTTCCGCTTTGGGAAAGTATCGGATCGTAAAAAAGCTTTTTACCCAGGGCGATTCTTTCGGGTGTCAACGGATTATCTTCCGGAATCGGAAGCGAAGCTTCGAGACCTAAAGGCGCCGACAAGCGATTTGTTGCAGCCGGCGCCGAAATTAATTCAGCACTCGATGCGAACGCCGAGGTCAATAGCGCAACCAATTCGAACCCTAAACCACTTAGTGCCTGTTTGTGATCTTGCCCTATTGCCACGGAGCGCAGAATCTCAGCCGTCGCGACGCAACCGACGTTACCGACATTTTGTTCTTCACAGGGAGCCACGAATGCCGTAAGGATGACGTGGTCAATCCAACCATCAATGAAAGTTTACGGGATCATGAAAACCTTTCACACTCATTTGGCTGCTCGGCGCCGAGCGAACCACGACCGCGGGTTTACGCTCATTGAATTGCTCGTAGTGATTGCGATCATCGCGATTCTGGCCGGCATGTTGCTGCCCGCTTTGACGCGGGCGAAACTAAAAGCGACCAATGCCGCTTGCCTCAATAACCAGAAACAACTCCTCCTAGGTTTCATTCTTTATTCCGAGGATAACGCCGACAAGATGCTCTATACTGACGGAAACCCCGGGCAGATCGGCAACCCTGCGGGCGGTTTCTGGCCCGGCCCACACAACGACAATGGGCAATACCAGGACCTGTCAACCACGATGTCAAAGACTACCGCGCAGAGATACGTCGAGAACGGTATTCGGAAAGGCGCCCTCTATCCGTTCGTCAACAGTGCGGGGTCTTATCATTGTCCGGGAGATCTGCGAACCAAGCGGCTCAATCCCGGACGCGGGTATGCGTACGACAGTTACTCGAAAGCCAATGGCATGAATGGCGGCGGCTGGCAGGGTTCATCGGCCGAGAGCGGTCCTCAACCTTTTTATCAAAAGCTGACCACCGTGCTAAATCCTGCCGAAGCGATGGTCTTCCTAGAAGAGGCAGACCCGCGCGGGAATAACAAGGGAACGTGGGTCATCGACGTTAAGCCCTCGCCGGGTTGGGTTGATCCGTTTGCCATTTTTCATGGCAACGTCAGCACTATATCGTTTGCCGATGGCCATGCGGAAAGTCACACTTGGAGAGATGCGGGCGTGATCAAGGCCGCACGCGATTCTTCGAACGGCCGCGAGAGCTTCTATTGGGCCGGCGGCAATATACGAAACCCTGATTTCGGCTGGGTTTACCAACGATACAAGCACAAGAAATGGGAACCTCTGCAATAGCGCTTTAAGAATTGTCAGCCGCCCGGAGCGCGGACAGCCTTGTCCGCGCTTTCTGTTTTTACCACATGGACGCCATTATCCCCTGAGTGCTCACGTTAATCGCGCGCGATGGCGTCCATCCGTCATTCCGTCGCTGCCGCCCTTGTAACCGAAGTCATCCAACCGCACATTAAGGTGCCCCTTCCGGCCGAAGCCTTCACAGCGGCGCTGCTGCATGACATTGGCAAACTCATTATGGCGCGGTTTCTCAGCACGGACATTCTCGAATTGATGCATCAAGCGCGGACGTCCGGAAAGCTCACCGTGCTCGAAGCCGAAACGAAGATCCTGCAAGTTCACCATGGCGAGTTGGGCGGCATCATCGCACAGCATTGGAAGTTTCCCGAGCGCATCGTCCGAGGCATTATTTATCATCACAATCCCGATCAAGGAAACGATCCGATTTGCGACATCGTCTACGTCTCGAATCTCGGCGCGAAAAAACTGAGGCGAAACTTGTGGGCAAAACGCTCGACCTGCTGCCTTCGTCCGAAGTCAACGAACGCCTCGGACTCAACGCGCAAGCCTTTGAGCGCTTATGCGACGAAGCCAAGGAACGCTTCGAACAAGTCCGCTCGCGCTACAACGTCAAGTAAGGCGAATCTCTGGCGTCGGCCCAAACACCAATTGGGCAGTTCTCCCTTCTCCCACAGCTTCGCAACGGTGATGCTTCCCATGAACCTGATCGTCGAAACGCCGACAGGTCTTGGAGTGCGACAATGGAGTCTGCGCAATCGCCGCTTTAGTGTGAAAGAGCCCAGGACTTGTTCCGAACTGCGCAGCGTTTTCGAAGTGCCGACGCCAAAGCGGTGACTGCGCAGACTCCGTCACCGCAGTCCAAGACGCTGTCGCGACGACGGATCCTCCAGCCCGGTTGGTTCAGGGTCCCAATGCGTGTCCAAAAGAAATGGAAACTTTCCATGAACGTAAAGGTAGGGCGGCGTTGCTGCGCCGCCTTGTTAAGCCCACGAAGCTGGCGGCGCAGCAGAGTGAAACTCTGCGTTACGACCAACGCGCGTTCGGACGCGGGTGCTGTCGAGATGCACCCCGAAGGCAGTCTGCAGAGCGGCATGGCTTGCCTAAGCGTGTTCCTTCGGAGTAGCATATCACCACACCATGCATCTGATTGATCTCAATTGGCCTGCCGTGCGCGCGCTGGGCAAAGACACGCCCGTGGTTTTCCCTGTCGCTGCGCTCGAACAACATGGGCATCACTTGCCCGTTTTCACCGACAGCATCCTGTTGGGCGAAATTATCCGGCGCTCGTCGGAGCGTCTGAACCATCGCGTGCTCTTTGCGCCGTTGATGTGGCTCGGCAACTCCGATCATCACCTCGATTTCCCTGGCACGTTGTCAGCGCCACCGCGCACTTACCTCGATATGCTGTGCGGCCTGCTGGAGAACTTCATTCAACATGGATTCCAGCGGCTCGTGATCCTCAATGGTCACGGCGGGAACGACGTGCCCGGCAAGCAAGCTGTCTTCGAAGTGCGGCAGCGGCATCGAAGCCGTGACGATCTGCTTCTGCTCTTCGCCACTTACTGGCACTTGGGAGGCAAACCACATCAAGCGGACTCAGGCTTTCGTCAACAGGAAATGGGGCACGCCTGCGAATGGGAAACGTCCATGATCCTTCGCATCGCTCCGCACCTGGTAGGCGAACTGAAACAAGTTCAACCCGTCGAATTCGGCCGCCCCTTCACTCCGGCGACGCGCGGTTGGATTACGCGGGAACGCACTGGACCCGGTCATATTGGAGATCCCAGCCATGCCACGGCGGAAAAAGGCGAGAAACTCTTCCGCATTTTTACCGACGATGCGGTGTCGCTTCTCGAACGCGTCATTGCTTGGGATGGCAAATCGTGGAACGGATAAGCGGTCGTATGCGGCCTTCGTCTTTCCCTAACGTAGCGCAGAGTTTCAATCTGCAGCACTTCAGCAAGTTCGAAAAGGTTGGACAATGAGGATACGCTGCCAACTACAAGTCGGCCATGCAGCGCAACGCGGACGCAAGCCGCGACCAAAACGGAGCGCGGACATTCTTGTCCGCAGCAACGTCCGAATGCCTGGCGGTTTTCGAAAGTTCGAACGCGCGCTTTTCATTTCAAATTGCTGCGGACAAGAATGTCCGCGCTGCGAAAAATCGTCGCGGCTTGCGATAATCCCGCGCCATACTAATAGAGTGAGACTCTGCGCTACGACGAAAGTATGAACGACGCCGTTCCAACGCGATCCACGCTGTGGAAATGGACCGTCTGCGGTTTGCTTCTGTGCGCCTCGATGTTGATGTACATGGATCGGCAAACATTGCCGAGCGTTGCCACGCGTGTAAGCCGGGAATTCAACCTCTCTCAAGAGCAATATGGAATTCTCGAGATGCGGTTTGGCTATGCGTTTGCCTTGGGCTCTTTAGTGTTCGGCTTTGTCGCCGACAAATGGAGCGTGCGCTGGCTTTATCCGGCTGTCGTGGTCGGCTGGTCGTTGATGGGTTTCCTCACGGGGTTGGTGGAAAGCTATCCTGGCCTGCTCCTTTGCCGCACGCTGCTCGGTTTCTTTGAGTCGGGCCATTGGCCATGCGCGCTCAAGACAACGCAACGCTTGCTGGCGCGGGATCAACGGACGATGGGCAACAGCGTCTTGCAAAGCGGCGCCTCATTCGGCGCCATTCTCACACCACTTGTGATGAATTGGATGTTGGCTGGCCGGACAGAGCCCGGCGTTTGGCGACAACCCTTTCTTATTATCGGCAGCCTTGGAGTCCTCTGGCTGGTCGCGTGGTTTACGCTGTTGCGCGAGGCCGACTTTTCCAAAGCCGCATTCAGCCTTGCAGAATCTGGAGGCGGACAGGTCGCGACTCCGGACGGCGAAAGGAGCTTTTGGCGAATCGTGTTCAGCCGCCGGTTTTTCGTCCTGACCATCATTGTCGCCTGCATCAATATCTGCTGGCAATTGATCCGCGCGTGGTTGCCTAAGTTCCTGCAGGAAGGACGCGGCTATACGGAGTCGGCGGCATTGTACTTCAACTCGCTATACTATATCGCGACCGATGTTGGATGCCTTGGCGCGGGCATTATCTCTCTTTGGCTGGTCAAGCGTGGCTTGGCTGTTCACTCGTCGCGCGTCGCTGTTTATGGACTGTGCGCAGCACTTACTGCCCTGACGACATTGGCGGCGTTTGCCCCCAAAGGGTGGGGGTTGCTCGGTTTATTATTGCTGGTCGGCGCAGGCGCGCTCGGATTATTCCCCTGTTACTATTCCTTTACGCAAGAATTGAGCACGCGCCATCAGGGTAAAGTGACGGGTCTCCTCGGATTTGTCGCGTGGGTCACCTCGTCGCCTTTTCAAAAGCTCTTTGGCCGGCTGGTGGACCGAACAGGCTCATTTGATCTCGGCTTGGCGTTGGTGGGTTGGCTGCCCTTGATTGCTTTTGTTTTCCTGCTCTTGTTTTGGAATTGGCCTCCGCGGTCGCGTTGTAAGCTCGAATAATGTGTTCGGGAGCACTTTAGTTGGCTCCGCATGCAAAGCCCGGCCAACCTGTTCCCGATGCACTCCCCTGCCCCCGCGCATACACCATTGGCATTCACCTTGATTGAGCTCTTGGTCGTGATTGCCATCATCGCCATCCTGGCTTCTCTGCTCTTGCCAGCGCTCGCTCATGCTAAAGAGAAAGCAAGCCGGACGTACTGCGTGAACAACAACAAACAACTGTCGCTCGCGATGTTGATGTACAGCGACGAGAACAGAGATCTCATGCCGTGGCCCAATTGGGCCAATGACTACGGACTAGGCTGGTTGTATCAGCGCGTGAGCGGACGCGCTCCGGATCCTTTAAAGACCAATGAATGGAAGAATATCGAAGCCGGGCTTTACTGGCCCTTCCTCAAGGAACGGAGGACTTATAATTGTCCGCTCGACAAAACGAATCACGTCTCCTGGCAACGCCGGCAGCAACGGCTCTCGAGCTACATTATCAATGGCGCCGTCTGCAGTTTCGGGCGCTTCGCGAACGGCAAGACGCATAAGCTCGCCGCGTTCAACTCAGCAGCTTACGCGATGTGGGAACCGGAAATTCGAAACTTCAACGGTGTGTGGGGTCCGAACCCGGGTCACGACGCCAGCCAATATCCCAACGAGTCGGAAGGTGTCGGCCGAAGGCACAAGAAAGGCGCCGTCATCATGGGATTCAGCGGCAAGTGCATTTTATCAAGCACGAAGACTTCCAACGCGAACAGAGATTCAACAAGCCGGGGTTGCTCTGGTGTGGGCCGGATACCAAGACCGGAGAGTGAAGCAATAGGAGCGCGGATGCCCACATCCGCACACGCCAAGCAAAGTAATCATCGAGGGCAGGGCATTCAAATCCCGACGCGGATGAGGGCATCCGCGCTCCTTACTTCGACGTCATCGTCAACACAGCGTCCCAAGAATCGTCGGGTGGATTGGCTTGATATTTCAAGCAACGGTCCAAATAGAGCTGCGACGCGACATCCCCAGGATGAAGATTTAACGCGTCGCGAAACGTGCCGGCAGCGTATCCCCAATCCCGTTTTCGAAACTGTTTGTACCCTTTCTCAAAAAGCTTCAGGACCGCGGTCCGGTTTGGAAAGGTTTCCTCGGTATGAAAATCGAGAATCTCATAGACCGAGATCGGTTTCTCTTTGCCTTTGACCCGGATGAGATCGAGATGGCGCGCGATCCGAGGTCTCTTCTGTTTGTTAAAGGTCGATTCACTAATCAGAATGCTGGCGCCGTAATACTTTGACGCGCCGACTAGCCGCGAGGCCAGGTTCACGCCATCGCCAATCACGGTGTAATCCATTCTCTTTTGCGATCCGATATTGCCGGCGACAACTTCGTCCGTGTTTACTCCCACCCCCATGTCAATCGGCTCCTCGCCAGCGGCGATGCGCTGCGCGTTGTACGATCGGAGCGTCAATAACATTTCGACTGCGGCCGTGACGGCATTGTCGGGGTCCTCAGGCTTTTTGAACGGTGTGCCGAAAACAGCCATGATCGCGTCTCCGATATACTTATCGAGAATGCCGCCTTGGTTGAAAATCACATCGACCATTTCGGTGAAATAACTGTTCAGCATCGAAACGGTGCCGCGCGCGCCGATCCGCTCGGAGAACGTCGTAAAGCTTCTGATATCAGAGAACAGAATCGTCACCTCCTGGACCGAGCCAACCAGAGCGTCTGCGCCTTCCTTGAGCAATTGGTCGACGACAGCTTTGCTCATGTAACGCGCCATCGTGCCTTTGACGCGTTTCTCATTGGAAATATCTTCGAAGACCAGCATGCAGCCGATCGGCTGATTCTTGATGTTAATGAGGGGCACCACGGCGAGGTTCACCGAAACCGTCGTTCCATCCTTGAGCTCCAAGTCGGTGTCCATGGTGAAGTCGGTCGTGCCGGTCTTTTCCACGTCCCGAATGCTCTCCAGAACCCACATTGTCTTGCCCTTGAAGACCTCAGCGGCCGGTCGTTCGATGATGTCCGTCTCCTTCACGCGCAGAATCTTTGAGGCAGCCTCGTTCACTTTGATGATGGTCCGCTCAGCGTTCAGCGTAATCACGCCGTTGCTCAGACTTTTGAGAATGCTTTCGTTGTAATTGCGAGCATTCATTACATCTTCGAAAAGCTGCGCGTTTTCCAAAGCAATGGCGGCCTGGGCGGTGAAAGCCTTCAAGCGTTTCTCATCTTCGGCGGTAAATGGCCCGCCTTTCTTGTTCAAGACTTGCGTGACTCCCAAAGCGCGCCCGGCCTTATTAATGATCGGCATGCAGAGGATATTGCGCGTCCGGCAACCGGTCTTGCGGTCGATGTCCTGATTGAACCGCGGATCCTTGTACGCGTCGGCAATATTGAGTGTCTTTCCGCTCGTGAAGACAGACCCGGCAATTCCTGCCGAATCCGGGAATCGAATCTCCTTTCTGCCGACACCTCCCGCCACGCGTGACCAGAGTTCCTTGGTCTTAGGATCGTGCATGAACAAAGTGCTGCGGTCGGCATCGAGAATCTGCGTGGTCACATGCATGATTTTGCCCAACAAAGGTTCGAGCGGGAGTTCTGTGGAAATCGCTTCGCGACCTCCAGCATCTTTTCCTCTTCGCGCCGCGCCCGTTCGACCTTGTCGTGCAATTGCGCATTCTCAATCGCGGCCGCCGCCTGCGTCGTGATGGCTTCGAGCATCGCCATGTCTTCAATGCTGAAGTGGACCTCGGCTTTGTTCAGGACCTGGCTGACACCAATAAGCTCTCTCTTCTTATTGCGAAGCGCAGTGCAGAGTATGTTGCGAGTGTGATAACCCGTCTTGCGATCCACCTCCTGATTGAAGCGCGGATCGGAATACGCGTCTTTGATAATCACTCCTCCGCCACTGGTAAAAACTGAGCCGGCAATGCCCAGGTGGCTCGGAAACCGAATCTCCTGGGTCAAGTCACCTTGCGCAATCCGCGAAAACAATTCGCGCGTCTCGGGATCGTACAGGTACAACGTGGAGCGATCCGCATTGAGCGCTTCTGTAATAATCTCGATCAACCGCTTGAGCAGAAGGTCCAACGAAAGAACATCAGCGATGCGGTTGTAAACATCCAGCAACGCTGAGACGCGCCGCAAAAGATCCCCAATCTTGCTGACGAATTCGACCCGGTCCGATGTGGATAGTGCGGCGAGGATGCGCTCGACATCTTCCTGCCGCAGACGATGTCTGAAAATCTGGCTGACAAGACTCAGTCCTTGTTCCGGTGGTGGGTTGACCGTCTCCGCGACACTGACGGGCCGCGCTTGAGAGCTGCTGCCTGCTATGAAGTCTGTGCCGTGCTCTGCCATGCTGTTCGATCCGGATGCTCCTTCGAGAACAGCGAAAAATCGCGCTGCGAGTGCTCGCGGACCTCCGCAGAACCGCGCACTGGGAATCGCGACATCAGAAGTCATTACAGTTCCACTTGCATGCCGAGTTCAACCACGCGATTGGCGGGAAGGCGGAAGAACGTCGTCGCGGGTTGCGCGTTTCGGGCCATGATGGCAAATAATCGCTCGCGCCAGATGGCCATTCCGGGATGCTGAGTGGGAATGATCGACTCGCGGCTCAAGAAATAGGTCGTCTGCTCGGGCACGAATTTGAGCCCTTTAGTTTCGCAAGCTTTGAGAACTTCAGACACGCTCGGTTCCTCCATAAAGCCGTAGCGTCCAATGACCCGGTAAAAGCCGTCATGCAAACACTCGACGTCTATGCGATGTTCCGGGTTCACGTGCGGCATCTCTTCTGTGGCGATGGTTAGGACGACAGTTCGTTCGTGCAGGACTTTGTTGTGTTTCAGATTGTGCAGCAGCGCAATCGGCGTCCCTTCAGGATTGCCCGCCATAAAGACCGCCGTCCCAGCCACGCGCAACGGTTTGCTCTTGAGCAGATCATCGAGGAATAAACGATAAGAAATGGTCGCCGCTTGCAATCGCTCCCGCAAAAGCTGGCGGCCCGTTTTCCATGTCGTCATCAGCGTATAGATGAAAGCGCCCATCACGAGAGGGAACCAACCGCCATGGGTGATCTTAAGGAAGTTCGCGCCGCAGAATGCTGTTTCTAGAAGCAGAAATGAGCTGCACAAGACCGACGTTTTCCAGAGGCTCCATCCCCAGAGATGCCGCGCCACGTTGTAAAAAAGGATAGTCGTAACAATCATCGTGAGCGTCACGGCGATTCCGTACGCGGCCGCCAGATTGCTCGACGACTGAAACCCCAGAACAAGTCCGATGCAGGCCACCATCAAAGCCCAGTTAACTTGCGGCAGATAAATCTGACCGCGCTCATCCGACGACGTGTGTTTGATTTCGAGGCGCGGAAAATAGCCCAACTGAATGGCGTGCATCGTGAGCGAAAACACGCCCGAGATCAGCGCTTGCGAAGCAATTACTGCCGCCATCGTTGCCAGGACCACCATCGGATAGAGCGCCCACTTCGGCGGAAGACTGTAAAACGGATTAACCGCAGCGCCGGGATCATTCAACAACAACGCGCCCTGTCCCCAGTAATTGAGCAGCAATGACGGCAGCACAAGCGCAAACCACCCAAAACGGATCGGTTTCACGCCGAAATGCCCCATGTCCGCGTAAAGAGCTTCGGCGCCAGTCACCGCCAGAAAGACTGCGCCCAAAGCCAGAAAGGCCGTCGAACCGTTGTCAGCAAAGAAACGGACTGCATAGTAAGGATGGAGCGACAACAAGACATCGGGTGACTGAAGGATGCCCTTAATTCCCAGCACGGCAATCGTAACGAACCACGCGAAGGTGACCGGCCCAAACGTAATTCCAACACGTCCCGTGCCGAAGCGCTGAACCGAGAAGAGAGCCACTAGAATGCCTGCCGTGATCGGAATAATGTACGTCTGAAAAACAGGCGAAGCGATCTGCAAGCCCTCCACAGCGCTCAGGACCGAAATCGCGGGCGTAATCATCCCATCGCCGTAAAGCAAGGCCGCGCCAAACAAGCCGATGGCGGTGAGCCAATGCGCTCGTCTGCGTGTCGCCGCGCGCTCTCCCAGCGCGAGTGAGAGCAAAGCAAGGATCCCACCTTCTCCTTTGTTGTCCGCGCGCATGACAAACGTGAGATACTTGATGGAAACGATAATCAGCAGCGACCAGAAAATGAGAGAGAGAACGCCCAGAATATTAGCGCGCGTCACGGCAACAGCATGCTCACCATGAAAACATTCGCGCAGGGCATAAAGCGGACTTGTCCCGATGTCGCCAAAAACCACTCCCAACGCGCCAATGACCAGACCCGCAAGATAACGCCGATCAGAATCCTTCGCTTGCATACCATTGCCTCACCGTAAACCATCCTGACCCGGTTCGCACATAACGGAAGCATCTCTGCGCGTCGGTCTCAATGGTTCAAGATTTTGCCAGTTCAACTTAACGGAACGCTGTTCTTTTCGGGAAATCGTGGCAACCGCACTTGCGGTCGTAGAGGATCGCCCTTTCAAATGCCGGCGAGGTTAGCTGACGGGCTAGGCCTTGAAAGTGGCCCCGGCAAGGCTTCTTTGCCGCTCGCCCCAACCCGATTTCTCCGGGTGTGGTTCCCCCGCATCCAACCTCACAACGAAGCCGGATTTAGGCTGCGCCGAATCAATGTCATAAACCGCGGAGCCTGTCAATGCAGTGGGGAGTCGCGCGCAGGGCAGACCCACCTAAATTGAGCGAAAGAGACGCCAGCAAGCGAGACAAGTGAGACAATTGGGCGCTTGTACTTTTTCTGTACGTGTATAAATGAGATGGATGCAAAACACGCATCCTCAGCAAAGTTTGATCGAACATTACAAAGACCTGCCCGATCCACGCGTGGATCGCACCAAAGCTCACGATTTAGTCGACATCTTAGTCATTGCCATTTGTGCGCTGCTGTGCGGTGCCGAAACGTTTAACGACATGGAAGATTTTGGCCAAGCCAAGCAGGAGTGGTTCAAAACGTTTTTGAAACTGCGCAACGGCATCCCCTCGCACGATACATTTAATCGAGTCTTTGCGGCGTTGG
>VHDE01000001.1 GCA_016871515.1 Verrucomicrobiota bacterium | reverse complement strand
GGGATCGGCTTTGGCGGGAATCATTCCGACCTTGCGCCGCTTCAAGCGGCACCGGCCCAGCCACTCCCGCACTTGAGTCAGTCCGCGTTTGATCCCGGTCAGTTCAAAGATCCGGCTCCGGGCCTGCGTTGTTCGATTTCGACAACGATGGGCGGCTCGACGTTTATCTCCTGAATTGCGGAGGGCCCAAGAGCGCCTCGCGCAATCAGCTGTTTCATCAAAATGCCGACGGAACCTTTCAAAATGTCAGCACGAATTCAGGCTTGGACATCATCGGCTACGGAATGGGCGTTGCGATCGGTGACGCGAACAACGATGGACTCGCGGAAGTGTTGGTGACCGAATACGGAGCCGCTCGCCTGTTCCTCAACACCGGCGCCGGAAAATTCCGTGAGATTACCGCAACAAGCGGCATCGATAATCCCCGATGGGCGACTGCGGCATCCTTTTTCGACTTTGATCGGGATGGATGGCTTGATCTCGTGATCGCGAATTATGTTGATTACATTCCCACTCACCAGTGCAAAGACCCAGCCGGCGCATTAGAATACTGCGGACCCCACAATTTTGAAGGAACGGTCACGCGTCTGTTTCGCAATGTCGGACGTTCGGGAAAGGTCGAACTCGAAGATGTCACCGTTCGCGCAGGATTAGCCCGTTCCACAGGACCCGCGCTGGGATTGTTGTGCGCCGATTTCGACGGAGATCGTTGGCCGGACATTTTCATAACCGATGACGGAAAGCCCAACCGGTTGTTTTTGAATCAGCGTGACGGCCGGTTCACAGAGAACGCCGGGCTGCGCGGTTTGGCTTACAATGCCATGGGAGAAACAGCCGGCAACATGGGGATCGGTGTTGGCGACGTGAATTACGATGGGTTGTTCGACATTTTCGTCACTCACCTGACCCACGAACAGCATGCCCTGTGGGTTCAAGGACCGCGCGGATTCTTTCAAGACAAAGTCGCTGAGTTCGGGCTGACCAACCCGCCCTTGCGCGGCACCGGATTCGGAACGGTGCTGGCGGATTTTGATCTCGATGGCGCTCTCGACCTGGCCTTCGTCAACGGCTTAGTTCGCCGGGGTCACGATCAATCGCCCCGCCTCGAAGGAATCCCTGCGCTGCTTGCGCCCTACGCCCAGCCCTATCAACTTCTTATCGGGCGCAAATCCGGCAAGTTCGCCGATCTCTCACAAGCAAACCCTGCTTTCTGCAGCCGCGCCGCAGTCGGGCGTGGGCTGGCTTACGGCGACATCGACAACGACGGCGATTTGGATCTGCTTGCGACAAACGCCGGCGGACCCGTCCAGCTTTTCCGAAACGTCGCTCCGCGCCGCGGCCATTGGCTGACCGTGCGCCTGCTCGATCCAGCGCACGGAAATCGCGACGCGATCGGCGCAGAAATCATCGTCGAGGCGGGCGGAATGCAGCGTTTGGGATTAGTCCAACCGAGCACGAGTTATCTCGTCAGCAACGATCCACGCGTTCATTTTGGCTTGGGCGAAGCAACAGTCGTGCAATCCCTTCGCGTCCTCTGGCCCGATGGCGCGGAGGAATGGTTTGATGGCGGCGCCGTGGATCGTGAGATGACGTTGCGACAGGGAATGGGGAGGAAACCGTGAATCGACAAGGAGGCGCTCAGTGTAAAGGCGCCGCGGCCCACGCCGCCGAAACCGCGCAGCGACGTCGTCGCGTCGGTCCGTGGTATGTCGGTGCGATGATTGTTTTATTTTGCGTAGCGGGAAGCGCATGGTGGTGGACTCAAAACCAGGGCGCCCCGTTGCCCGAGGTCGATTTACGCCATTTGGATCCTTCCATCGCCCGGCTCATTCAACAGGGTCAGAACGAAATTAAAACGCAACCGCATTCTACAGCCGCATGGGGGCGATTGGGCCTCCTGCTGCGAGCGTACGATTTTCCAGGCGCGGCTAGGACCTGTTTTGCCGAAGCGGAACGGCGCGATCCGCGCGATCCGCGCTGGCCTTACTTTCTGAGCCTCATGTTGAAAGTTGAAGCTCCGCCACATGCAATCGCTCATTTGCGGCGCGCCGTTCAACTCTGCGGCAACGACCCCGAGATGCCGCGATTGCGCCTCGCGACCATGCTGGCCGAAGATGGGCAATGGGAGGCAGCCGAGCAGGAAGTTCAACTCCTGTTGCGCGAGCATCCGCAATATGCCGAAACATGGCTGCTAGTCGGGCGTTTGCAGCTCCTGAGAAAGGACCTAACCAACGCCGAATCTTCGCTGCGCCGGCATCTAGAACTCGGGGCGGAATCCGCGCAAGGTTGGTTTCAACTCGGGTTAGTACAGCTTGCGCAACAACAGTTCTCCGCTGCTTCTGACACTTTTCGGAAAGCTGCGGAACTCAAGCCGGATTTTGGCCGAGCGTTCTACAATCGCGCCTTTGCCTTGCTCCGAAACGGTGATTTGCATGGTCCGATCGCGCCGTTCCGCGAAGCCATTCGGCTCAATCCGGAACGGATCGATTCCTATTTGCTCCTTGCTGATATCTACCTTCAGCTCGGCAACAAAGCAGAAGCGGTGAAGCTGTTCCGGCAAGCGGAAGCGTTAGACGCGAATCATCCCGGGGTTCGGCAATTGCGCCAGAAGCTCTAGCGATAAGCGTCGGCTAGACGCTGGACGCGAGGCGGAAGTCTCAGTAACGTTGCCAACATGAGTGAACAAGCAAGCGACGAATTGATCCGCCTAGTCCATCGACAGCTTGAGCTTCTCGGTGAAAATCCTGACCGCGACGGCCTCAAACGAACGCCATTGCGCGTCGCCAAGGCGCTCGAGTTTCTGACCCAAGGATATAGCAAGAATCCGAAAACCGTCCTCAACAACGCGCTCTTTGAGGCGAACTCTGACGAGATGGTCATCGTCAAAGACATCGATTTCTACAGTTTGTGCGAGCACCATATGCTTCCGTTTTTCGGAAAATGCCATGTCGCATATCTGCCCACGAACAAAGTGATCGGTCTCTCCAAATTGCCGCGGCTGGTCGATGTCTATGCGCGTCGGCTGCAAGTTCAGGAACGAATGACGCACGAAATTGCCGTAACCATTGACGAATTGATCGGGCCACAGGGCGTGGGTGTGGTCGTCGAGGCACAGCACCTTTGCATGATGATGCGTGGTGTTGAAAAACAGAACTCTTGCGCCATTACGTCTGCGATGCTGGGCCGCTTCCGAGATGACGCACGGACGCGAGGCGAATTCCTCGATTTGATCCGCTATCAGCGGAATGGGAGCTAATTTAGGTTAATCGATCTCTAGCATGCCGCGCGGTCCGTCTAAGACAATGCGGTATCGATTGAGGAGATCGCGTCCGAGCAAGATATGCGGCTCTTTGGCATCGCTCAGGACCTCGATGACAGCAGATGCCTGTCCGCGGAGTGCGAGACGTACTAGGAACGTGGGAACGATCTTCCGAGTCGCACCGAAGGCAAGGATAGCAATAGCGTCTAACTGCACAAGTTGCAGCTCTTTCACGAGGCTTGTTGGCAGAACGGTGATGTCTGCTGCAGTGTCAAGCTGCGCTGGTATATCCGCAAGAACCATCCCGCCTTCAGGGTGCTGAACCGTGACATGGACAAATGGAGCAGGCGGATTGATTTGCCGATTGTAACGGTAGGAAGTCACTCGGCCACTGAAGTGCGAACTAGGCGAGGGCTGGGAATCCGGAAGGGACGCGGCTTCATCGTTACTTGCCCCACATAAATCGGAATGTATCCGAACTTGTCATAGACTCGCAGGGCGAGTTCGATTTTGTCTTTCCCTGCGCCCACGACCTGACCCTCGTGGATCGCGACATACTTGTTTCGATGCGTCCGAAGCAGCGACGGACGAAGACGCAGAAACGCGCGGTACTCGCGCTCCCATTTGTTCCTCGCAGGGGCCAAATCGATCCGCGGCGCGGGCAGGAGTTCAGCCTTTTTCATGCAGGCATCCTGATGTTCAACCGCGATTCGGTCAAGCGCAGCGCAGCACCGATCAAGGTCACATTCGAGATTTTGGCCGCGCGGCCAAAATTGGATTGGATCAAGGCTCCCAAATGGATCAAAACCTCCTTCGAGTTAGAGGGGGTTGATTTGCAGGCGAGGCGCGCCGTGCAGCACCGCGATTTTCGCAATTGAAAACCGAACGCTCCCAAGAGAGCCTGTCCGCATGCCCCGCATCCAACACCGGGATACTCAATCATGGCACGCAGCCCCCCAACTATTCGCAAACCGCAAAAAGCGAGTCTCCGCAGCGCCGCGTCTGAACGGGTGGCTGGCTTTGGTTTTCAGAGCAATGCCCGGCCTCCTGCTGCTCGGCATTCTGATCTTCTGCCATCGTGTCCACGCCCAGGAAGGTTTGGTCATCTCGGAATTGCTGGCGGTCAACTCGAATTCGATCCGCGATGACTTCGGCGAGTCTTCGGATTACATCGAAATCTACAATGGCAGGCCCAATCCGATCAACTTGGACGGCTATTATCTGACGGACTCTTTGGACGACCTGAAGCAATGGATGTTTCCCGCAACCAACCTCGCCTCCGGCCAGCATTTGTTGGTCTGGGCATCGGGACACGACCGCCGCGTTCCGGGTCAACCGCTCCACACTAACTTCAAGCTGAGCAGCGGCGGCGAGGCGTTGGCTCTGGTCAAACCGGATCGCATTACCATCGTGCACCAGCATGTTTTCGGCCCACAACTCGTGGACCAGACGCACGGACTGGAGGCGGAACTGGAAAATGATCGCACCATAGTTCCGTTCCGCGCTGCGGCGCGTTACTTTGTTCCTAACAACAATTCTTTCAGCAATGTCTGGACCTTGCTCGACTTCGATGACCGGGCGTGGCCCATCGGAGGCAATGGGTTTGGATTCGACACCAATTCGCCTTCGGTGCTGACGCCATGGATCGCGACCGACGTCAAAGACCTTCTGCACCGCGCGTCACCGCAGCGCGGCGGATTGTTCATACGCATCCCATTTGCCGTTGAAAATCCGCAAGCGCTCAGGAATCTCACATTGCAAACCCGTTACGACGATGGCTTCGTCGCCTATCTGAATGGAACTGAGGTAGCCCGTCGCGGAATTGCCCAGAACGCTACTCCTTCATTCAATACAAGTTCGTCCCTCAACCGGAGCAATAAGATGGCGATACTGCCGGATGACTTCCGATCTCTTGGTTTGCAACAGAGTCTCCGCGCAGGAACGAATCTGCTCGCCATTCACGCATTCAACCGTGATCCAGCCGATGGCGATTTTCTCCTCGCGGCAGAAGTCCATTCCAGGCGCTTACGCTACCAGACCAATGCGGTGCGTTCGTTTGCCATTCCTTCACCTGGTGTTGCCAATTTGGCCAGCAGTCTGCGGATTGCGGGTAACGTCGAGTTTTCCGCCACGAGCCGGACGTTTTGGGAGGGTTTTGAACTGAGGTTGACTCCTTCTGAATCGTCGTCTTCGACTGAGGTGCGTTACACTTTGGATGGCACGATTCCTGAGCCCGCCGCTCTTCTCTACAAAACGCCGCTGCTCATTACAAACAGCATGCTGATCCGCGCCCGCTTGTTTGAACCGGGCTTGTTGCCTGGCCGCGTGCGCACGGAAGCGTACGCGCGACTGGCCCCTGAGATGCGCACGGTTTCATCAGATTTGCCTTTGATCGTCGTGCACAGTTACGGCGCCGGGCGGTTCAACGAATCGATCAGAAAGGGCTGCATCCTCTTTGTGCACGAACCGCGTCGCGGCCGAGCCTCGTTTACGAACGCGGCCGACATGATCTTTCGCGCGGGCCTGCGGTTGCGGGGCTCCAGCAGCGTCGGCAATCCCAAGTACAATTGGGCGCTCGATTGCTGGGACGAAGATGATCGCGAGCGTGAGATGCCGCTGCTCGGCATGCCGGCCCATGCTGAATGGACTTTTCACGCTCCGTACTCAACGGATACTTCGCTGATCGCGGACCCTTTTGCGAGCTCGCTGATGCACGCGGCTGGCCGTTACGCCGCCCGGTTCCGATTCGCGGAATTATACCTGAACGAGCGCGCAAGCGGCCAGCCTCTGGCCACCATCGCGCCGACCAATTACTTTGGCGTTTATAATATTCTCGAGCGAATTGGGATCGATCCCAATCGAGTTGCAATCGACAAGTTAACCGACCAGGACGTGGAACCTCCGAATGTCACCGGAGGTTATTTGCTGAGCATCGATCGCAACATCGACGGCCCGCAGGGCTTTACGGCAGCTGGCCAAAGTTTCGTTTACACCGAACCGACTCATGAGGTCATGACTTCGCCGCAGCGCGAAGCTCAACGCAACTACCTCGCGAATCACTTGAACAAATTCACCGCCGTCCTCGATTCGTCGCATTGGACCAATCCCATCACGGGCTATGCACCCTATATCGACGTGGGATCGTGGATCGATTTTCACCTGATGCAGGTCATCTCGGTCAATGGCGATGGTCTCGGGTTGAGCACCTATTTCTACAAGCCGCGCAATGGACCAATCACCTACGGACCAATTTGGGACTTCGATAAAGCATTTGGATGGTCGGAGGTCCGGCACGAAGCCCCGCTCGCTTGGGAAGGTGGAAAGGGATTTTTTTATTATCCGTGGTGGGGCCGGTTATTTCTCGATCCCAACTTCTGGCAAGCTTACATCGATCGTTTTCAAGAATTAAACGCGGGACCTTTCGGCATTCCTGGGTCGATGGCATTGATCGACAGATTAAATGATCAGGTCAAAGAATCCGCCGTGCGCGATTTGGCGCGCTGGAGGCAACCGAAACGTGGC
Organism: Verrucomicrobiota bacterium; assembly: GCA_016871515.1. Classification (GTDB taxonomy): domain Bacteria; phylum Verrucomicrobiota; class Verrucomicrobiia; order Limisphaerales; family SIBE01; genus SIBE01. The sequence goes on along the minus strand of VHDE01000001.1, from coordinate 148,825 downwards.
GGAACACAGGAGGGCGAAATCGCTTACTTCAAAGATTGGCTGGTCCGGCGCATCCGCTTCATGGAAACAAATTTTGTCGCCCGTCCCGACATTTTGCAGCGTGCCGGACAGGCAGCCATGGGAACCCACGTCGAGATCGCGGCGCCGGCCGGCGCAACGATCTGTTTTACTCTCGATGGCAGCGACCCGCGAGCCTTGCACGGCAACATTGCCTCCAACGCCAGCATTTACACCGGGCCGATCACGATCAGAGGCGAGACACGACTGGTGGCGCGGTCCCGCGATACAAATCGCCGGTTTCTCGTTGGCGCTGCGGGCGGCAATCCTCCGTTGATCAGTCCCTGGTCTGGTCCAGTCAGAGCGCGTTATGTCACCGACGCGCCGGCAAAGGCTGGCGATTTAGTAATCAGCGAACTGAATTATCATCCGTCGGCGCCGACGACAAAGGAATTGAACGCGCAGGGTGGCCTCGTCGCCGGAGATTTTGAATTCATCGAGCTGCAAAATGTCAGTTCGCGAGTGATTGATCTTTTCGGTTGCCGTTTCACTCGCGGCATCACGTTCGATTTTACAAACGCAACCATCTATTCGCTTGCGCCCGCTGCGCAATTATTACTGGTGAAGAATCGATCGGCTTTTGCCTTGCGTTACGGGAACGTTCTTAACGTCGCCGGAACGTACGACGGCTCTCTGGCCAATGAAGGCCAGACGCTGCGGCTTGAAGATGCCTCCGGCAATCCGGTCGTGGAGTTGACCTATGATAACCGCTGGCATCCAGCGACGGCAGGACACGGGTTCACTCTCGTTCGCGTCGATCCTCAAGCGCCGGGTGACAGCCGCGCCGCCTGGGAAACCAGCAGCAGTCCACTCGGTTCGCCGGGCAGACCTCGCATCGCACCGACAGATCTGCCGCGCGTGGTGATCAACGAAGCTCTCGCCAATACTCAATTCGCCGATCTGGAAACACTCGAACTGTTCAACACGGGCGCAGCAGCAGCTGACATCTCCGGCTGGTACCTTTCGGATGACCCACGGCAGCCCAGGAAGTATCGGATTCCGCAAGATAGCATTATACCGCCAAGCGGCTTCTGGGTCGCGACGCACAAGGCTTTTGGCGCGGCGACGCAAGGAACGAACGCCTTTCGCTTGAGCAGTCGCGGAGATGAACTCTGGTTGTTCGCCGCGGACGCAACCGGAGCATTGCTCGGTTACGCACACGGCTTTGCGTTTGGCGCCTCCGAAGCTAACGTCAGTTGGGGCCGACACGTCACGAGCGATGGACTGGAACAATTCGTCCCTCAAACCTCACCAACGCTCGGCGCTCGCAACTCGGAACCCAAAGTCGGTCCCGTCATAATTCGCGAAATGATGTACCACCCGCCCGATGTCTATGAAAACGGTGCGTTCTGGGACAACGATGAAGACGAATACATCGAGATTGAGAACATTACGGACGCGCCGGTGGCTCTTGGCGGGCCGACCGCAGCGAGTTCCTGGCTGTTGCGCGGAACCGTGGGTTTCGATTTCCCGGACAAGTTTGTTCTCGCAGCAAAGCATTCCGCCGTTCTTGTCAGTTTTGACCCGGGCAAGGATTCTGCGCAATTGGCCGCGTGGCGTCAGAAGTGGGGCCTGAATGGATCGGTCGCGATCCTTGGACCTTTTCAAGGCAAAATGGAAAACTCGCGAGGCGAAATCGTCTTACTGAAGCCTGGCGTACAGGAAACTGAACGTGGTGAAGCTGCTTACGTGGTCATGGACCGAGTCGCGTATAGCGACGCGGCGCCGTGGCCCGCGGCCGCAGATGGCGCAGGCGCATCGCTGGAACGCAAAGGACGTTTCCACTTCGGCAATGACGGCAACAATTGGATAGCGGCTCTCCCGTCGCCCGGACAAAGCCCAGGCATTGGAGGCACACCATCGATCACTGCGCAGCCTTCTAATCGGACCGTCGTTGCGGGAACGCCGGTGACCTTAAGTGCCACTGCGGCCGCAAACGCAGATTCTGCAGTCTTGTATCAATGGCGGCGAAATGGAGCGAACATTTCGGCGGCCACCAATGCGCAACTAATCCTGAACCCCGCCAACGCCGATGACTCGGGACGCTACTCCGTTGTAGTCGTCAACCGGAATGGCTCGGTGGAAAGCGCGCGCGCGATCCTGGAAGTGCTGCGCACACCCACTATTGTGCGACATCCCGAAGGTCAAAACGTGAGGCCCGGAGCAGCCGTCATATTCAATGTTGCCGCCATGGGCACTGGGAATTTGTCTTATCAATGGAAATTCAACGGCACTTCCATCTCCGGCGCGACGGCTTCTTCGCTCTCGTTGTCGAATGTCCAGTCAGCTCAAACCGGAGCGTACACGGTCCAAGTAAGCGATGGCGTCGGGCCATCGACGAGCAACCCCGCGCAATTGAATGTTCTCATCCGCCCAAGCTTCGTGACGCAGCCTCAATCGCAGATCGCGTTGGTTGGCGACTCAATCGAATTGCGCGTCGAAGTAAACGGCTTGGCCCCGTTCAGCTATCGTTGGCGCAAGGGACCAGTGCCCGTCCCAGGCGGCACCAATGCGGTTCTTGCGTTGCGAAATATTCGGTTGAGCGACGCCGGCACTTACGGCGTCACCGTTACCAATCTCGCCTCCAGCATCCTGGGAACCAACAGCCAACTCGCCACTTTGATTGTGATGAATGACGCCGATCGGGATCGTGTCGGCGATGACTGGGAAGTTCAATTTGGTTACTCACCCGCCGTAGCGGCTGACGCCAGCGTTGATGACGATGGAGACGGACAAGCAACGTGGCAGGAATTCCTCGCCGGCACAAATCCCAAGGATGGCCAAAGTTGTTTGCGCTTCGACTCGATTCGGCTTTCGACTCTCGGCGCTGAACTCTCGTTTGTTCCGCAACCCAACCGCGGCTATACTTTGCAGTTTAAAGACTCCGCGGCCGCCGAGATCTGGCGACCGCTCAAACAGATCAACGGCCGCCAACCCGCGCAACAAGAGACCATTGTCGATCTGCTTCCTCTTGGTGCAGCTCGCTTCTACCGGTTGGTGACCCCGCCGCAGTGGTAGGACAGCGCGTCCTCGCCTGTCCTCATGAGCGAGGTGCAGATGCATTTCCAGGACAGGCGGGACGCTCTGTCCTGCCAGCGAGCACATCGCAACCATTCACTCATGGCTTGACTTTTAAACCTTCTGCCATGGCCAGCCTGCGTTGGTTGCCATCAAACGTGAAGAATTGGGAGGCATCGAGTGCCAGGGCTGTCGCCACATGCAACACATCGAAACTACGGTGCCCGCCCGCGATCGTGTATTGCTTCGAGAGAGCCTCGGCTCGGGGAAGCACGTCCGAAAATGAACACGCCGCCAGGACGGCTACACCGTTCGTCAAGTCCGCTTCAAACTGGCTGAGCGCGGCAAGTGCGTCACTCAAGGCAATTCCTTCGCGCGCGTTTGCCGCATGCCGCCACACCTGAAACCGGAGCGACTGACGAAACTCGTACTTGACGAATTCCGTGATTTGCAGCGGTTCTTTCATCCTGGCCGCGTGCGTCGCGGCGGCTGGGGAATTCGACTGCTTGAGGTAGAACGCGCACAGAAAACTCGCGTCCGGATAGCTCCCCGGCTCGCGGCTAGGCCACGCGCTACGTCCGCCGCATCGTAGCAAGTGCTGCCAAACGCTCGTTCGAGTCGCGCCATGATGTCCGGCATCTTGAATCGGCGCGGCTTCTCTGGCGCGACTGGCACCAATCGCGCGAAGGGCTTTCCACCCTTCGTGATCTCCAACGGTTCCCCTTGCTCGATCCATGCTGCTGCGCGGGGAAACGGATTCCGCAAATCTCTGACTGTGGCTGTTTTGATCGAGAGACAATGCTGTCTCACCCATTGAAGACTGTCAACGACTGCTGGCAATTCGCTTTCGGACGAAAGTAAAGCTTACTTCGGCTTGCCGCGGAAGAATTGGGCGGATGCCGCATTGTTTCCGCTGTCGTGGTGGATCAACACTCCCGAAGGGTCGGTAATCGTCAACTGCGGTCCGGTCAGCCAGTTCACCAAATCCGTGCTGCGATCCAAGGAGAAAGTCTGGCCGGCTTGACCTTTGAAAATGAAACGATTCTGTGTCGCCTGGCGGGGAAACTGTAAGAATGTGACCGGGCCACTTTGCGTCGTAACCTGGCTGCGGAGAATGATGCCTTCAATTCCCACCGTCACGAGTTGGCCCGCGCCGTCGTGTGCGGCGGCATACAACGATTTTTGCGTGATGGTCCCGATGCTCGTCCAATTCATAGCATCACTGCTCGACAGCACCGTGCCTTGCGTTCCGACGGCGAAATAAGTGTTGTCGATAAACTGAACGTCATTCAACCAGCGCGTCGTCCCGCTGTTTTGGCTTTGCCAATTCACGCCATCCGCGCTCGTCAAGATGAGGCCGTTTTGGCCGATTGCGACCAGTCGTCCGCCGAGATAACGTACCCGATAAATCCAGTTGGCCGTGCCTGACGAACGCATTGTCCAGTCCAGACCGTTGGCGCTAGTCAGAATGACGCCATCGTCGCCAACGGCCACGAAGCCTCCTGGAAAAGCTTCCACCGACGATAGGAAAAGCCCGGTTGGCGCTGAACGTTTCGTCCAGTTCGCAGCGTCGGAGCTTGTCCGCACCGTGCCGGCGGCGCCGGTTGCCACGAACAAATTGCCTGAGGCGGTAATCCCTTGAAGATCGCTGTTCACGGGCGCGGGATTTGCCGCATACCAGATGATCCCAAGTGTGCTGACGAGATTGGCTGTCTTCGTGCCATCAGGATTTGTCGTCACAACCTCGCGACGCTCGTCTGGGCTGTAAATGATCGTTCCCGCGCTTCCCACAGCAACAGCCATAGTTGAGTTCGCTCCGATTCCAAGGAAGATGGCATTCGCCACCGATTCGGGCGCCAATTCCTGTTGCCAATCGATTCCATCGAGACTGCTCATGATTGTTGCGCGGTCGCCGACGGCTAGGTAAACGTTCGGCATCCTCTTAATATCCCAGAGCCAGTTGCGCAAGGAATCCGAGAACGGAAACCAAAAAGTGGGGCTGGTGATGTTATTCGTTTTGATGCTTTCGACCATCATTCCCGTTCGGCCACCGAGCAGATAATTCGTGCCCGTCCAAACAGCGCTGAGATAGGTCCACTCGGGCGGAGGCAATTGTTTTGATCGGTCCAGCTCATTCGACCACGGTCCACGCCCTTCCAAAAGCCGAACCTCCGCGTCGCCGGCGACCAGCCGGATTCCTGTCGTCCCAGCCACATCATTGAGGGTATTAGTCGCACCGGACTGAACTGCTTGCCACGTGACGCCGGAATCGCTCGTAAACGACGCGCCCGAATTGCCAACAGTCCAAAATTGACCGTTAAGCCATCGAACGCGATTTAAGTCTTGCGACGTAGCAATGTTCCGTTTTTGCCATGTCATCCCGTCTGTGCTGGAGGCCACAATGCCTCTTTCGCCAACCGCCACAAAAGTTCCCACACCTCCAGGCAAACCGTACGCCACGCTGCGCAGCCAATCGCTAAACGGCGCAGATCGACGGCGCCAGGTTGCCCCGTCGCTGCTCGTGTAAATTGCAGCGTTGTCCCCAACCGCCACCGCCAGGTTGGGCGAGGCTGCGACCCCTTCAAGCCAGTCCGAGGTTCCCAGAGAAACTAGTCTAAAGTTCTCGGGCGTATCCGCATAAACGATGGTCCCACTTTCGCCTGCGATCACGATGCGATTGTTGAACCCAGTCACCGCGCGCAGAGAATTGCTGGTCCGACTGTCGCGTGCCGTCCATGCCAACAGATCACTGCTCGTGTAAACTTGTCCCCTCTCGCCTACTTGCACGGCCAGGCCGGCGACTTGGGCCATGTCGATAATGTTCGCGCCGTGCGGATACGGATTTGCCCAACGCCACACTAGAGGAAGACTGGCCGCGGCCAGGTGCGACGCGGCCAAGGATGAGATCAGTCCAAGACATAGAGATTTTGTTATTCGGATAATATCGCAGCTCATAGTTCGGTTCTTTAATTCGTCGCAGCAATTCAATCGAGACCGCAGCCACCAACCAATACTCAAGCCTGTCCTCCCATCTGTCTGGTTATGGAATCTGTGTTCTGTTCGCGACCACACCGGAAGAAAGAGTAAGTGCAAAAACGCAGCGGCCTGGCTGATTGGCCTTCAGATCGAGATCGGCGCCAATGTACCCTGCCAGCTGTTTGCTAATCGCCAAGCCAATGCCGCTGCCGCCGTCTTTGTTCGATTGGCAGGACGTAAACAGAGACTGCCGGGCGCGGTCAGAAAGGCCCGGACCTTCGTCGCGCACTTCGCACACAACCTTGTCCGCCACGGCTTCGAGCTTGAGTCTAACGCATTTATCCTTTGGGCTCGCTTGAATCGCATTTTGAATAAGGTTCTCCAAAACGAGAATGATTAGGTTCGCGTCGCGGTTCGTGAGCATTCCATCAGCATTGAGTTTCGTTTCGAACCGCACACCAGCTTGCCGAGCCAGCGGCAGCATATGCGCCGTGATAACTTCGGCGAGTTCCTTGAGCGAAATCTCGTACTGCGTGACGCTGTTCTCTTCCCGCAAGACGCGCACGACATCGCTGACCAAGCTTTGCATGCGCCGCGCTGTCGAGGCAGCAACTTGCCATTCCGTGTCGCTTCCATCGCTCGGCGCGGAGCTGCGGCTCGCAATAAACTGATTCAGCCCCGAAAGCGGGTTCTTCAGGCCGTGAATGAGATGCGCTGCAACCGCTCCGACCGCCGACGTTTTTGCCGCCAGAGCCAATTCCTGGTTGGCTTGCCGCAAATTCCGCGTTCGTTCGGTGAGCAAGCGATTCGTTCGTTGAAGCTGATGAAATGTCGCACCCAAGCCAATGACAAGAATGGCGCCGCCAACCAGAAACACGAGTGAACCCTGCGCGAATAAACTGCGATCCAAATCCCTGAACTCCCTCGATAGGCTAGCGCCGTCCATCAGGTATTGCGCGACTCCCAGGAGACGCTTTCCACCACGCGCGTGCAATGGAATCGATATCTCCAACAATGGACTTGGCCCCATTTTTTGCATCTCGTCTTCGAGTGGAAACAGTTGGCCCAGATCGATTGATTTCTGAAAGCGGCTCACTGGACGCAACTGTTTCAATCGCCCGAAGACGTTCGGCTCAATTTCAGACGTCGGGTCCAGGGAATTTGGAATCGTCGCAATCAGTTTTCCCTCGCTGTCGAATAAACGTGTCGCCAGCACATCTTTAAGCTGCGGAAGCAAAGATGTTTTTAGCGCGGTGTACATTTGATCGGCCGGGTCTTCCGTCACTTCGTCAACTCCGTCGTCCAGCGCAATGTCTAATTCTTGATTGAGCCAGAGCGCGTAAAGAACCTTTCCGTGCGTGTCAGCCAATTGTTGGCGGATCGTTTCCCGAAGCCGTAAGTGACCTGCGAGGATCGCGCCACCGAGAATTAGAAGCGTCAATAGGATGACGGCAGCAGGCATGGCTTTCCCATTCAGACGGCGAGCGCTGGTTTCAGTTACTAACGTTTGCTGCTGTGGTCTGGAAGCCTCTGAGGTCATTCGCGTCTTACGTCAATTCAAGAACGTCCGCCTCTGCGCAGCTTGAGAAATTTGTCATTATCGCCCAATTTAGCGCAGCGCATACCATTCCCTGTCAAAACCCCCAATCTACCCCGCCCATAATGGTGTTCACCTTGTATTCATCGAACCCGAGATTCGAGATCGAGCGTTCATGTTCGTATTCGGCAAAACATTTCAAGCTTTTGAATAGGGTTCGTTCGCCGCGAAGATTTAGGATGAGATTGAGTCTGTGCCGCGTAGATGGATCAACATCGCTCAGTGGCTGTGAATCGTAATCGTAATAAGAGAGCCGAGCCTCCGACTTCACTTCCCAAACTTTCGTCTGATAGCGAACCTGCTGCGTTAGCTGCGGTCTCCAGTAATCGTAATAACCCGAGCCATTATCATCGTTACGCTCGAGACCGATCCTGGCAAGCGTGCGCCACCGTTGAGCTTTGTCCCAGTAATGCCGCAACGAGGCAAAGACTTCATGCTGCTGAAACTCTAAATTGGTTCCGGGCGCCAACCCACCTTGCGCATCGCGAATCTCACGCGTGTCATGGAAACGATTATTGAATTCGTAGCTCACGCTTATCTCAGATTTCTCGCTGTACTTACGGCCCCAAATCAGCTTCGGCCCGCCTTCCCAATAATCATCAATGAATTCTCTGAAGTCCTGGCGAGTTATTGGAAACTCCAACTCAAACCAATGCTTGGCAATCTCTTTTCGGACCGACGGGCGCAACGTCAAACTATGCGCTTGCACTTGGATAGACGCCTGCTCGCGCTCGAACGTCGAATTATCGAACACCTGATCGAAATAAACGTAATCGAGCGAAAGTCCAGTTCGCCAGCCGTCATTAAAATGTCTCTTAACCTGAGCCTGAGCGATTGCAGTTAACTCCTTGTTTACCTCGTCACCCGGAAAGTACCGCAGGTAGTCGGCCGTCCCGAAAAAGAAATATTCACAGCCATTCACCGGCATTCGCCACAAAAGCGCGTCCAACCCGCCGGCGACGAAGGCGTTGTCCACGGTTGAACGGTTGCCCAGCAATACATTGTCCTTGTAACCAGCCCAGCTCCGAATGTTGTAAATATTGTTCCAGGGCGATGGCGGTGGAGTTGCGCCGGATTCCTGCGCGAAACCCCGTCCCCAAAAGACCAACGCGATGGCGAAGAGAACAGCGTATCGATCGGGACCAATAATCTTCTCCCTGTAGCGGCGTCTCGGAAGAGCGCCGCCATTTTCAAAGAACCCGAGCTGGCGACGCTCTCCCGAGACGCCGCTACAGGAAGAAGGTTCATTGTAAGACTTCTCCGAAACAAAATTTCGCGTATTGCGCCCATGAACCACAGGAGCGCGGCGTTTACGCCGCTTCGGCTCGCTAAGCTCCCTCACGTCTGGAAGTTGAAGCGGCGTAAACGCCGCTCTCCTGGAGCCAGGTTCATGGAAAGAGGCAATTGGGGTTATACACTTATGGTTTAGGCGCAACATGCTTAGACAAAAAGCCAGGCGACCTTATCAGTCGCCTGGTCACATACTACCCAATCTGCCCGGAAGCAAGCACACGCTCGGTGCACTGTCGAATTCCTACTCGTCGCCACCTTTGCGCGCGCGGAGGTTCGCCTTGGCTTCGGCTTTCGCTTCCGCTTTCGCGTCGGCTAATACCTCCAAGTGATTCTTCAGGACCGCTTTCACCTCGGCGTGGAGGTCCGCGCGCGCTTCTTTCTGTTGTTCGAGAAATTCCTGACGTTTTGACTGTAGCTCGGCTCGAATCTTCGACCGCTGTTCGCCGGTGGATTCTTTCAGTTGAACACGCAGTTCGCTTTGGGCTTCGAGAAAGGCAGCGCGGGATTGTCTAATCGCCTCAAGCGCGCCCTTCAACTCAGTGGAGACGAGCAAACCTAACCGCGTTGGCTTTTCCGGCGGAGCAGGCGGCGCCGGCTTCTCGGGCTTCTCAGTTCCAACCGTCGTTTTCGCATCTGCGGAAGTGTTGCTTTTGACGTCGCCCGAAGCGGTGGTGTCCGACGTGCCGGAGACGTTGCCGTCTGTCGTTGCCGCGGCGGTTGCGGATGTGCTGGCGCTGGTTTCGTGTTTTGCTGTGACAGAACTGTCGGCGTTCACCGACGCATTCGCATTTGAAGTGACCTCGGCACTGACTGCCTGAGCATTTGATTGCACGAGCAAGCAGGCATTAAGTGCGCAGAGCCAAGCAAGGAGTTTAATTCTTTTCATGGTAATGGTTTTGTTAGTTGTTGTTTGTCGCATATGTCCCAGTGACATTCTGAATATCTAAATGCAGTCAGCGTACCAGCAATAGAGGCTCCAGCTAAACATTTGGCCACATGCTGGATACAGAATGCCCCTCGGCGGGAGTTGTGTGACAGCCGGCCGTTTTGGGCTATGTTCCCCGACAAATGCCGATGTTCGATTCAGGTTTTTGGGTCTAATCCCCCAAACTCAAGTCGTCGCAAACAAACAGCCGCTGAATTCTCCTGGTGAATGTCTAATCAGCCATAAGGCGATACGTCGTGAGTTTGCCCCCGGCGACATCCCACCGGCTGGACCTGTTGGATTCGGTGTGATCGGGATATGTCCGAAGGGCGTCCATCCAGATCGGCAATAAGAGGTCGCAATCCCGCCCAACTACTGACAACGTCGTCTGAATCCAGAGCAGCTTGCCGGAATAAATCGTTCACCGCACATAGCAGGTATTCCACATCTTGCGCCTGGCTTCGGACGCCTTCGACCGGACCGGGTGTAGTCGGTATCCGTGGTGCCGACAATAACACGGTCACCCCAAGGAATAACAAACAACAAGCGTGACCCTACGGTCACGACGACCGCGTCATCGCTGGGCAATCGGCCCCGATCAAACACAAGATGGATGCCTTTGGTAAGCCGCAAACAGACGCGGCTTAAAGACAGTCCTTGAGCCCACGGACCAGTCGCATTGACGACGGAGCGCGCGCGGAGATGAAACGAATAGCCACTTAGCTCGTCCACGACCTGACGGACAAAAACCTCACCACGCCGTTCGGTCCGCTGGAACGCACGTAGTTGGCCAATGCCGCGCCGGCTAAGCTCGCTGATCGAAGTGTGTCAATGACGAGGCGCGCATCTTGAGTGAGCGCGTCGTAATAAAGGACCGCGCCACGCAGCCCATCCGGCTTAATCCCCGAGAGTTGTGCACAGACCTTTCGAGCGGAAAGCGATTCTGAATGTCTGAAATTCCGGCCACTGCAAAGCAAATCGCACATCTTCACACCAATGCGGAGCTGCCAAAACGGCCAGGAGCTATCGCGGTACGCAGGGAAGATAAACCCGAGAGGGTCGGTCAGGTGCGGTGCGATCTGGTGGACAATCCTCTTCACAATACTCGGCTGCCGCACGAGGCGGAGCCGGCCCTGCGCCAGATAACGGATTCCGCCGTGCAAAAGACGGCTTGATCGGCTGCTGGTCCCAAACGCAAAATCATGCCGGTCAATCAGTCCAACCTTCAAGCCCAGCATCGCGGCGTCGCGCGCGATACCTGCGCCCACAATGCCTCCGCCCACGACTAAGACATCCACAACATCGTTGGCCAAGCTGGAGAGTGTCTTGTGATGAGAACTTAGCCGCATGGCACATTTTGGCGGTCGGGACGGCGCGCCACTGCTGTTGAATTAGACCTGGTGCTTTCATGATCTTGATCCTTGCTCTTGATCATAATCTTGTTGGTGTGAGTTCTTTGTGGAGCAAGAGCAAGAGCAAGAGCAAGAGCAAGAGCAAGAGCAAGAGCAAGAGCAAGAGCAAGAGCAACGAGCAAGAACCACGCTCACGCCCTTAATTCAACAGGATTGGCGCAGCGCACCCTATCACCTCGCCAATCCTGCTAAAACGAGAATAGCCAGGATCGCAGAACCGTGCCGGCTTAATCTCCTTTTACATCCAATTGCACTGAATAAAAACCTGTCTGTGCTGTGATGTAGAGTGTGTTGCCACTAAAGACGAGGTTTGCCGGGCCTTCGCGGACCTTCTTGCCAGCGATCTCCACCTCGGGCATTTGGATCGAGCCTGCCGCTTTGCCATCGGGAGCGAAAATTTCAACCTTGCCACCGGTCGTCAGATAAACGTTTCCCTTCTCATCCACCTTCATCCCGTCGGAACCGAAGGCGACGAATTCTTTCTTGTCCCGGAGTGTGCCGTCGGCGTTCATCGCGTAGACATATGTTTTCCGTCCGCCGGCGTCGGCAATGTAAATCTTGTCCTTGTGGAGATGAACTCCGTTCGGGCGCACAAGATCGTCAGCGACGCGAAGGATCTTCCCGCCGGTCGGTGGGATGTAATAGACAGCTTCCTTGTCTAAGACCATATCATCGCGGTTGCCGTAGCGCGGGTCGGTGAAATAGATGCCGCCCTTCGCGTCAATGGCGAGGTCGTTTGGCGAATTCAGCTTCTTTCCTTCGAAGCTGTCGGCCAGGACCGTCACTTGCTGATCTGCAATCGAAATGCGGGTCACGCGACGATTACCTCCTTCGCAGACAATGAGGTTTCCGTTTTTATCGAGTTTTAACCCATTCGCTCTGCCGGAATTCTCGCGCCACACGCTGTTTTTAGTTCCGTTCCACTTCATGATCCGGTTGTTGGGAATGTCACTGTAATAAACATTGCCCTTTCCATCGGCAATCGGTCCTTCCGTGAATTTCATTCCATCGGCGAGGCGCTTGACTTCGGCGGCAACGAGGAGGCTTTGAACGCAAAGCAGGAGCAGCATTGTCTTAACCATGAATTATCCTTTCGCTGATAAAACATTCATTTTCGGCGGTCGTGAAGGAAGGTAATCGCCGGACAACCTCTGGCGCAAGGTGAAAGCGCCTTCGTTTGGCTCGCTACTGTAATTTGATTCCGACAAGAGCCAGCGTTGACGCGGCAGGAATGCTCCTATGGGGGAGCGCTCTTTGTTACCTCGCTAACGTCCCGAAGATTTTCCTGAACGCGCTAAAATCGAACCCGGCAAGATTGGCACACACGTTGATGGCAGGGAAGCTGAAACGTAGCAATGTCCTGTGGTTTGATTTAGGAGCGGGGACAGCTGTCCGCGATTCCGAAGCTACCGCACCGGGGGACAGGCTGTCCCCGCCCCTATCGCGTTCATGGTCCCAATGCGTGCCGCCCTGCGAACAGCGAATGCAGCGAATGCAGCGAATGACGGATTCCTTGACATCAACCCTGGTCCTGGTTGAAAAGAGGTCGCAAATGAATCCCCTTTATCCGACTTGTGATGCACGTCCCATCAGCCGTCGCGCTTTTATCCGGACTAGCGGCTCACTTGCTGCCGCTGCTCTCTGGTCGTCCAGTTCGTTTGGCGCCGTGCGGCGGAACCCAAAATTCTCGGCCTACCCATTCCAACTTGGCATTGCTTCGGGTGATCCAACACCGGATGGCGTTGTTCTTTGGACACGCCTGGCGCCTAACCCATTGATCGGCGGCGGCCTGTCGGACGAGCCCATCGAAGTTTTCTGGCAAATCGCGGAAGATGAACGGATGGGCAAAGTGATTCGCCAGGGCAAGACCGTGGCCCGCCCCGAGTGGGCGCATTCCGTGCACGTGGAAGTTGAAGGCCTGCGCGCAAATCGTTGGTATTGGTATCAATTCAAAGCCGGCGGTGAGGTGAGCCCCAAAGGAAGAACACGCACGATGCCATCGAACCGTGCCTTTCCCGAAAAGCTCCGTTTTGCGTTTGCGTCCTGTCAGCACTTCGAGACTGGATACTTTACGGCTTACGAACACATGGCTCGCGAAGGCCTCGACCTCGTGTTGCATCTCGGAGATTACATTTACGAAGGGGCCGCTCAGGAAAAGCAGGTTCGGCGGCACGTTGGCGCAGAGCTAAGGTCGCTCGACGACTACCGAATTCGTCACGCTCAGTACAGAACCGATGAAGCTCTGCAAACAATGCATGCAGCCGCACCTTGGATCGTCACCTGGGACGACCATGAGTTTGACAACAACTGCGCCGGGGACATCTCGGAAGAGGCCAAAGTACAACCGGCGGACTTCCTGCGTCGGCGCGCCGGAGCGTATCAGGCCTATTACGAACACATGCCGTTGCGGCGCACTTCGATTCCTAATGGGCCGGACATGAAACTTTATCGGCGAATTTCCTTTGGACGGCTCGCTGACTTTTTGGTCCTCGATACCAGGCAGTACCGAACCGACCAACCGTGCGGCGATGGCAATCACCCACCCTGTGCAGCCGCGTACGATCTGAAGGCGACCCTTCTTGGCCACCGCCAATCCGAGTGGCTCGAACAATCCCTGACCAACTCCACGGCGCGATGGAACGTCCTGGCGCAACAAATCATGATGGCCTGCGTCGATCGCACTCCCGGCGAACCGTATGCTTACAGCATGGACCAATGGCCTGGCTACGAAATCGAACGACGCAGACTCCTGAAATTCTTCCGCGAGCGACAAATATCCAACCCGGTCGTTCTGGGGGGCGACATTCATAGCAACTGGGCCAACGAATTGCTCACTGACTTCGAGAACCTCGAAGCTGCTCCGGTGGCAACTGAGTTCGTGGGCACTTCCATTTCGTCTGGAGGCGATGGAACTCAATCACCGAAGAGCCTCGAGCAATTGCTGCGCGAAAATCCTTTTGTAAAATTCCACAACGCTGAGCGCGGTTACGTGCAATGCGAGGTCTCAGCCAAGGAATGGAGAACAGATTATCAGATCGTGGAATACGTCACGCGCAAAGGAGGGCCTCTGGTCACTCGAGCTTCATTCGTCGTCGAGAATGGCCAACCGAGACTCCAGAAAGCCTGACGACTCCTTCGCTAAATCAAAACAAGAGGGATTGGGACAGTCTCTCGTGCGGTAATCGGAGCGCGGATGCCCACAACCGCGCAGTTCGTTGGACCGGTTATGTATGTCGGGGATGCGGGCATCCGCGCTCCTGTAGCAGTGTCCCAAGGTTGTCTGTTTCGATTTAGAGCTGGTGGCAGAAGCAAGGCCTGCCGAACTTCGTCGCCCGTCTTTGTCAAAAGAGGCTGAAAAAACGTCCACTTCGACGAAGTTCTCGACAAAGTTTTCTCCGCACGACGCTTACCTGAATTTCACTTCCGCGCCCGGGGTCTCCTCGCAGGTAACTTCGTGGCCATCGACCCACTCGCCGTTTTTGAGGTAACGTGACTTGAGGTGCATCCGCCCATTGGACAGGATTTGCGTCGTCGCCTTTACGGCGGCGACACCGCCTTCGTTGCCGGTCACTTCCTCATGCGAGATAAGTTTGCCGTTCTCGAGCGTCATTGTGCCATGCGTTTGAAAGCCAGCCGTTGTGAAGTAATGATACTCGAGCCGTTGCGTTTTCCGGTTCCAGATAACGATCGTTTCTCCGCCCTAATCGCCTTCGTTGATCGAATGCAGAATGCGAATGGCCTGGCCATTGAGGGCGCGTTCCCATCTCATCACATCAATGACGGGCTTTTCTGGCGTAGAATTGCGAAGTGGTCCTTTCCAGGACTTGCCGACGAAAGCTTTTAGCGGCTCCAGTTCTTTGGCGAGAGTCGCGCTGGGGTTATCTGCGGCGAGAAGGCCATTCGTGAACAGTAGCGCCAGGAGGAGGCTGCTTGTCAGTCGTTGCATAATTGGAGTTCGCTTGTTGGTTGCAGACGTTCTATCAAATGCGCGCTCGGTGGTATTGTAAAAACTTTACCACGCGCTCGCTTCATTGGTGTCGGGGATTGGAACGTGATTGATGTATTCGCCTCGGACCGTCAGGTATCTCGAAGGATTCAACCCGGAAAAGCTCTGAAAATCGCGGACGAAGTGAGCTTGATCGAAGTAACCGCACGCGCACGCCACGTCGGCCCATTCCAATCGCCGCTTCTTCTCAATGCCCATCAAAACGGGCTGAAATCGCCGAATGCGGCAAAGACTCAAACTGACGCAGCGCGAATGCTACACGATGACTGTGCGGGCGTGCGTGAGAAAGACGCAGCAGCAGGAACTCTTCGAGCGCTCGGAACTTGTCTATCGGGTCCACGAGTTCTAGCAACCGGTCGCGGAACTCGGTGGCTTGGCCGCCCCAAACGGTATCGAACTCCACCACAGCATCGGCCAATTCTGAGATTGGAAACTCAAAGAACGGATGCGCGCCGCCAGGCTTGAAATGGATCCCCCTCATCGAGGAGTTTTCGCTCGCGTCGATAACGATGAACTCCGAATGCGTGCCGGAAATCCAACTTCGGCGAAAGGATTGGTAACGCGAAAGATTCTCGCGATCAAAGAGACGCTTCGGTTCCGGCCGCAAATTGATAATCAATTCGCATACACCGTTCGGCAGCACCCGCTCTTTGGTGCAGCCGGGACAGGCGCCCTCGAAAAACCAAAGGAACTCGATGAACTGCGAAAGCGGAAAGCTTGGACGATACGTCTGATAGATCATGGCTGTTTGAGGCCATTCGGCGCACGAATGACTGCGCGTTGTTATCTAAAGAATGGACTAGGATTGCAACTTCACAATGCTATCCATAAGGCATCTAGGATGAGGTCTTTCCACTTACAGGCGGAAACGCTCAACGTTCAACGAATCCATCCCTTGAATGTTTGAATGTTGAGCTTTCAACGTTTGGCGTTGAACATTGTTTGGTTCATCGTCCTGATGAGCGATTCGATAGTCGTTAGGTTCTCGTGTCCCTCCGGGACAATCCTCTTCGAATTACCGAAAGGCATTGGAGTGGAATCGGCCCTTGCCAACGATCGGAGAAATCGGCGGTGGCCGATCGCAGCGTGACTTTGCGGCCAATCCGTGGCAGGTATTTATGCAATGTCGATGGCGCTGATTTCACCGAGACATGACGCACTGATGATTTGCATCAATTCTCCAACATGCAATTGACTGAACTTGCCACGGTCCTGGTTTCAATGGGCTGCCCGGCAGACAAATCGGTGGAAATGGCGGCGCAACTTGACAAGCGCGCGAAGCAACTGGCGGAGCAAAAGAATGCCCCGTACGATACCGCGATGCTTCATTTGTTGTCTTTGATGAAGCAGGGCTGGGCGGCAAAAGAAAAAGGATGGTGACGATGATCAAACCTTGGTCAAAGATCAGTTCGTGTCCGGCTGGTGATTTTCGAATTTTTCAAGTTCGAACCGATGTCAAACGCTCCCCACGAACTGGTCGCGAACATGATTTCTTTGTCATTGATTGTGTCAACTGGGTCAATGTCATCGCGGTCACGCCGGAGAAGCAGTTGGTCATGGTCGAACAGTATCGCCATGGTTCCAACTCAATCGAATTGGAAATTCCCGGGGGAATGATCGATGCCGAGGATGAATCACCGGTAACAGCTGGAACTCGTGAACTCGGGGAAGAAACGGGCTACGAAGGCGAGAACGCGCAGATTATCGGCCAGATTTATCCGAACCCGGCGATCATGAGCAATACGTGCTTCACCGTGCTCGTCGAGAATTGCTTACTCAAACATCCGACAGTTTTCGATCACGGCGAGGATTTGATCACACGGTTGGTTCCCGTGGGGGATATTTCAGAGTTGGTCAGGTCAGGCAAAATCCAGCATTCCTTGGTTGTAGTCGCTTTGTACCACTTTGAATTATGGAGAAGGAAGCACGCGGTGCCTTAGAACAGCGCATTCCGCCCTCGGGCCAAGTTCGCTTTAGCGCTTGGTGTAATTCATCTTGGCAGCACCACCAGTTCGAACGTGCCATTGTCGTAACGCAGAGTTTCACTCTGCTGTATCGCGGATTTTCAATCCGCGGAGCTTCCGCAACCTCGGACCCACTGGACAAGCCAAGCAGGTGCCGACTGAAAGTCGGCGATACAGCAGACTGCAAGTCTGCGTTACGACCAAGGCGTTCCGGTGCAAAACGACGGCGTGCTGGCAGATGCGCTTGTTCCTTCATGTGCGCGAGGAACGTGACATTCTGCGATGGCCACGTTGAAGCTTTCGATTACCGGAAACTTTACCTGGACGCTACCGATTCAGCGCGCGGCCGGTGGAACAGTGGCAACGAGCCCCATCATGATCTCTGGCGAACGCCGTAAAGTTTCTGGCCCTGAACTTTGAGATCACCAAGAAAATCCTCTTTCGATCTGATTCCTATTTCGAAAAACGCTGTGGTTTGCCGCGGGCTGATGTTTCCCTCGAAGCCAAGACAGGCGAAACGCGCTGTCCTACGTTTGCCGGACCTTTTCTTTTTTCTCCTCGAGTTCGGCTTGCAAACTTTTGCGGTCGCTGACGAGCTGCTTTTGGAGTTGTTCCATGGCTTCGTAATCGCCCTTCTGCGCGGCTTTGCCAAGTTCGCCATTTATGAAGATCTCGCGTTCAGCGATCTTCGCCGCATACACAGAATCTAGTTCGGCGAGTTGTTTCTTTTGATCCTCAGTCAATTTTACCGTCGGCGCCGTCTTGTTGAGGCGCTCCATAGCGAGTTCGTAGGCAGATTTCATAGATAATTACGCTGAGCCTAAAGTTCAATTTGCACAAAACCATCGACGACCCTTGTTCGAAAGCAGCGAACAGGCTTATTCGGGTTGTCCACGCACGCGCCGGTTTTTGCGTCGAATCTCCATCCGTGCATCGGACAATAAACCTGGCCATTTTCAATTAACCCTTCGCCAAGCGGTCCGCCGCGATGCGGACATTCTCCGTCCAACGCATAATAGTCTCCACCAATGCGGAAAAGCGCAAATTGCCGGCCATCCAGTTTAACCGAGAGACCTCGATCCATTGGAATGGCCTTTGTTTCAGCGATTGAGATGTATTCGCTCATATTGGAACGGCTGACGAAATGACGAGGAACGCAGTTGGCTGCGCCGGACTAATGCTTTCCCCCTCCAACAGGCGGCTTTTTCTTCCAAGGCATATCTGGAAATTTTTCCGGCAGCTTGATTGGAGGAGGTGTCGGTTTTGCGATTTCAAGTTCAGGATCGCTCGTATGACCAGGGGCTGACGGCGTCGACTCTCGCCACGAGGCGATTCGGGCTTGCAAGCCATGATGTTCAGCCGTCTTTTTGTCACCGCTCTTCATGTAAAAGAGCGAGAGATTTGTGTGCACCAATTGCTCTTTTGGCCGCAGCTTTTCTGCTTTATGACCTTCCGCGATCGCTGTCGCCAAGTCCCCCTTGCGGTAATACGCCATGCCGAGGGAGAGTTGAGCGTCGAAATAAGTCGGGTCTTCCGCCAAAATTGATTGGAGCTTCGCAATGGCTGCGTCGTAATTCCTCGTGCTGAACTCGAACATCGCGTCGTCGTATTGCTCCTGGAGTCCGGCCATAAATCTTTTTGACAATCAACGATATCGCACCAATGTAATGCCCGCGCAAGTGCGGACTTCGGGAGCGCGAACCGCCGAGTCCGCAAGTACAGAATGGTTGAAAGACGAAAACGCGCGGACTCAGCGGTCCGCGCTCTGTTGCATGCGTGCAGCCATGAAATTTCCTATTCAAATCGTATCGACCGATTTTGACGGCACCTTCCACACAGATTTTGAAGATCCACCCGTGCCTCGTGTGCTGGAGGATTTGATCGCAAGCTTGCAGGCCAAAGGGGTTACTTGGGTGATCAATACCGGGCGGGACCTTTCTAGTTTGATAGTTGCGCTCGGCCGAGCGCAACTATCCATCTGGCCCGATTACGTCGTGATCGTGGAACGCGAGATTTATCGACGCGAGGATTCGCAATACGTCGACCTCGAAACTTGGAACACGAAATGCAAGTCGGCGCACGAGAAGGTGTTTGTTCAACTAAGAGAAGACTTGCCTCGACTGGTGGAGTGGATCCGAAGCCGGTTTCAAGCCACGATTTATGAAGACAGCTATTCGCCTTTTTGTCTGATCGCCCAAAACAACGGACACGCCGACGTCATTCACGAATACCTTAACGACTATTGCCGAGGGATACCGAATCTGGCTTACGTGCGGAACGACGTTTATGCGCGCTTCAGCCATGCGGCATATAACAAAGGATCGGCTCTAGCTGAGATTGGACGACGCCTTTGCGTTGGGCCCGACCAAATTGTGGCGGCGGGAGATCACTTGAATGACTTGCCGATGCTCTCGCTGGATTATGCGCGCTGGTTGATTGCCCCGCGAAACGCGGTCGATGCAGTCAAGCTAACCGTCCGGCGTCAGTGTGGCTACGTCAGCGACTTGCCTCATGGTTACGGTGTTGCTGATGGATTAGAAGTGGTTCTGAAGTCGCTTGCTGCAGACCCAGTTTCGTCTGAAGTGTCGGGATTGTGAGTCAGGAAGTTTGATGCTTGGCAATCGGCGGCGCGGCTTTCGGATTGCTTCTGTGCGCAAGTAGTTACTGACACGCTGGATATATCCAAGTTTCTCGTTTGACAGCCGAGGAGAGGGTGATAGTGTGACCCACGCACGCGATAACGTTTCAGCAGAACGGGTGTCTGGTCAGGCGCGTTTCGCGAACTTTTAATGCCATCGTTGTAAATGAGTGAAGCAACTGTAGCCGCTCCCTCCACGGGCGGTTCCCCCAAAATCTCCAAAATCTCCGAGGCGGTCATCCGAATTGCTGGCAATTCTCAAGATGGCATTCAGGCCATTGGCGGGTTTTTGGCCCGGCTGGCCGGACGCAGCGAACAGGAAGTCATGACATTCATGACAATTCCTTCCACGATCTCGGGCGGACCTTCCATTTTTCAAGTTCGTATCGGATCGGGAGAAGTCCTGAGCTCCGGAGATGAAGCCGACGTTTTGTTGGCGTTCTATCAACATTCTTACGAAGACCATATCAATTCACTGAAGAAGAACGGCATCGTTCTTTACGATTCTGATCATGTGGAACCGAAGCTGGAGTGGGAAAAGGAATATCACCACGTCGGCGTGCCGATTTCGGGATTGACCGTGGAAGCGATTGGAGGAACCGCCAAGGACAAAGGCAAAAACATTTTTGCGCTCGGTTTAGTGGCGAAGATGTTCGATTTGAACGTTCCTAAACTGACGAAGCTTATTTCGGAACGGTTTACCGGCAAGGACGCCAGCGTGCTGAACAACGCGCTGGCTGCTTTCCATGCGGGCTATAGCCATTCCTTGGGCAGCATTCTCGAAACGTTCCAGTTTGTTGAAAGCCAGAAGAAGGTTGGGCAGCAGGTTGTGATGAACGGGAACGAGGCGCTCGGGTATGGTTTGATTGCTGCTGGTGTGCGTTTCGGCGCGGGCTATCCGATTACTCCGTGGTCCGACGTGATGGAATTGTTGCGGCGCGAATTGCCGAAGTATGGCGGTATTTTTGTGCAGTGCGAAGATGAGATTGCTTCGATTTCGATGGCGTTGGGAGCGAGTTACGCCGGCCGCGTCGCGGTGACGGGGTCCAGTGGGCCTGGCATCTCGTTGAAGACCGAAGCGTTAGGCTGGGCAGTCATGGCGGAAATGCCGTTGGTCATTTGTGACATTCAGCGCGGCGGCCCTTCGACCGGAATGCCGACGAATGTGGAACAATCGGACTTGAACATCGCGGTTTTCGGAGGACACGGTGACAGCCCGCGTGTTGTGCTGGCGCCGGCGAATGTCGAAGATTGTTTTTACACGGCGATTGAAGCAGTGAACATAGCCCGCGAGTTCAGCGTGCCCGTCCTTATCTTGAGCGATCAAGCTATCGCGACGCGCATCGAGGCCTTTCCGGAGCCCGACTTGCAGAAGGTTTGCCAGGACATCTCGCCTGATCTCACGCCGGTGACTGACCATAAACCTTACGATCTCTCCGTCTCAAGCGGTGTCACGCGTCATGTTGCTCCCGGGACTCGGATTCAAAGCGGAAAATATCCGATTGTCACCGGGCTAGAGCACGATGAATTGGGGCACCCGACGGGATCGCCCAAGCTGCACACGCAGATGGTCGCCAAGCGGCGCAAAAAACTGCAGGCACTCGCCGCCAAACTTCCGACGCCGCAGCTTTACGGGCCTTCCGAAGGCAACGTCCTTCTGGTCGGCTGGGGTTCCACTCAAGGACCAATTCGTGAGGCTGTTGATCGGGCGCGCGCCGGGGGCGATAGCGTTTCTTCGCTCCACATCAAACATCTGAACCCGCTCCCGCCCGGTTTGGAAAACATTTTCGCCGGATTTAACCATGTGTTTGTCGTCGAGATGAACGATGAAGGCATCTATGGCTACGGCCAACTGGCAGGGTTGCTGCGAGCGCGATTTTGCGACCCGAAGATTCGAGGTATTACCAAGACGGATGGCCTGACGTTTAAGGTCCGTGAAATTCTCGAACGGGCCAAGAGCAACGTCGCCGCCGGTCTCCGCAAGCTATAAGTCAAACAGGCTGTGTCTTTCGCTTTAACCTTTTTAACTGTTTAACACATTTAACCTTAGTATGAGTTCTCCCCTTGCTGACGCTCCAGCGCGAAGCGTCAACATCAATACGGTTCCGCTTCCAGAATCAGAGCGCCGTGCTCTCACGAAAAAAGAACTTTCGGCCGACCATCCAACCTGGTGTCCGGGCTGCGGTGATTTCTCGGTCTTGGCGCTTTATTTCAAACTGATTGAAAAGCGAAAGCTTTGGCATGAGAAGATAACGACCATCGCAGGGATCGGCTGTTCGAGCCGGTTTCCCTATTTCGTTCAGGCGCACGGCGCGCATTATATCCATGGACGGGCGCTTCCTTTTGCGAGCGGTGTTTCTCTCAGCCGGCCCGACTTGCACGTTTTTGTTTTCGGCGGTGATGGCGATGCCTTTTCGATTGGCGGCAACCATTTCAATCATACCGCTCGCAAGAACATTAAGATGACCTACGTCGTCATGGACAACTGGGTTTACGGCCTGACGAAGAAACAGACATCGCCGACATCGCCGCCCGGCTTCAAAAGCAAGACAGACGTTTGGGGAGCGGTCGATCAGCCGATTAACCCGATGAAACAGGCTATTGCTGCGGGCGCTACCTTCGTCGCTCGCACGACCCACACCAATCCGAACCAT
Organism: Verrucomicrobiota bacterium; assembly: GCA_016871515.1. Taxonomy (GTDB): domain Bacteria; phylum Verrucomicrobiota; class Verrucomicrobiia; order Limisphaerales; family SIBE01; genus SIBE01. The sequence continues at coordinate 126,285 of VHDE01000001.1, read as the reverse complement.
GTCCTTCAAATGATGGAAGCGGCGATGGATCACGATGGGTTTAGCTTTATCGAATGTCTCAGCGAATGCGTTGAATTCTACGAAGGCGCTTTCGACGCGTCGAACCCGCGAAAAGGAGGCGTGTTCAACGTCGTCCCGGCGGAACACGATATCACCGATGAAATAGCGGCTTATAAATTGTCGGACGCTCCGTTTCCGGGACACTTCGGGATTTTTTACAAGGCGAATCGTCCGACGAAGAATGCCAACGAAGCTAAGATCAACTCCGGCAATATGGAGAAAGTCAAAGGCCTCAAGGATTGGCAAATCTTGCAGAAGAATTTTGATCGGCTGAAGTGACCGGTGCGCTGGTCAGGACGGATTCCACTCTAATGCCGTTCGGTAATTCAAGGCCTTGTGGCAGATGGTTGTCCCGGAGGGACAGAGGCTCTTTGAATTACCGAAAGTCATTAGAGTGGAATCCGTCCTGACCAACCGGCAGCGTTGGCGAAGAGGAACGAGAGAGGGCCACCAATCAACGAGTTTATGCCTATCTACGAATTTGCCTGCCCCAAGTGCAGGGTAATCTTCAACTTTCTTTCGAAGCGAATTCAACCAGATCGTCTCCCGGTCTGTCCCAAGTGCGGCAGCAAAGAGATGGTGAAGCAGATGAGCGGCTTCGCCATGCCGCGAGGACTCAAAGAACCGTCTGCTGCGGGCGGCGACATGGGCGGCGATGAACCGCCGATGCCAGACTTTGACGATCGCCGCGTCATGCGGGCCATGAGCGAAATGGAACGCGACATCGCGCACTTGGACGAGAATAACCCGAAGCACATGGCCCATATGATGCGCAAGATGAAGGATATTCTGCCCGCAGGCACGATGCCGAAAGAACTCGATATTGCCATCAAACGCCTTGAAGCCGGCGAAGACCCGGAAAAAATCGAAGAAGATATGGGCGATGTGCTCGGTGATTTTATGGGCGGCCCGGAAGATGAAGGCGGGATGGGCGGCGGTTACGGAGGTGGCGGATACTCGCGCGACAGTGGGCTGTACGATTACTAATCGCGCGTTCCATCGTGCTCGAAATTTGAGCGATTGCGAGCGACGACGAGATGCGCAAAACGTGCGAGCATTGGGACGTTTCTGCAGCGTAAACGCTGCGCTCCTGGCAAAACGGCCTCGTCCTTCGGCTTCACTTGCTTTTGGAAACGTTTGCTGTTTCATGTCACGCGACATGCCGCATATCCACGACAAAATTGATTTCACCGTTGCCATATTTGTGGTGCAGCGGGGCAGGGTGCTTCTGATTCATCATCGCCAGCTCGACAAATGGCTGCCTTTAGGCGGGCATATCGAATTGGACGAAGACCCCGAAGCTGCGGCTCTGCGCGAAGCCAAGGAGGAAAGCGGTTTAGATGTAGAACTGCTCGGCGAACGGCCACCCACCACGGGAGATGGAACCCGCGCCTTGATCGCGCCACGTTTTCTCGACATCCATCGCATCCACGATACGCACGAACATATTGGGCTCATCTACTGGGCTCGGCCGAAGAATGGCGCGTTAACGCTTTCCGCAAGCGAGCACCACGACATTCGCTGGTGTTCGAGTAACGATCTGGAAGCCCTCGCTCCTCCGCTGTCCGCCGCCGTGAAATGGTATTGCCTCAAGGCCATCGAGGAACTTTCGGGCTCTGACCGGACCGCGTCGTCGCATATCACGCATCACGCATCACGCATCACGTAGCACGTGGCTCCGGAATGACCCTGCGCCAGCTGAAAGCCCGTTACTTCGTTTTGGAGGGACTTAACTCGCTCGCGACGACGTACTACTTCTATTACATCTATTTTTTCATGACCAAGCAGTTTGGTTTTGGCAATCGCGAGAACCTGTTCCTCTCCGCATCGCAAGGGTTCCTCTATATGTTTGGCGCTTGGTTCGCGGGCCGCTTCGGACAAAAATATGGCGGGTTCAAAGCGCTTGGCCTCGGTTTTTCCATCATGGCGGGCGCGTTAGTTGTCGGCAGTTCCCTGCAAAGCGTCAAGGGGCATATAGCCACCATGCTGACGTGTACGCTCGGAATGTGCTTCACCTGGCCGAACTTGCAGGCCTTGATCAGCGAACATGAAGAGCCCGACGGGCTTCAGACGGTGGTCGGCATTTATAACATGGTTTGGGCAGGTGTCAGCGGAATCGCGTTCTTCAGCGGCGGCGCGCTCCTCGAGACCTTGGGCTTACGGAGTCTGTTTTACGGTCCGGCGACGGTTCATCTGCTGCAGCTCGGCTTGCTGCTTTGGTTAAGAAAGAAGGCAAAGGCTGTCCCGCTTGAACCGAGAACCAGCGTGGACGTCAAGCCCGCATTGCCGCCATTGAACCCGCGTCCCATTGCGCGCACGAAATCGTTTTTGCGCATGGCCTGGCTGGCCAATCCATTTGCTTACATTGCCGTGAACACAATCGCCGCGGTGGTTCCAGGTTTGGCGCAACGCTTGAACCTCAGCCCAATGTGGACAGGATTTGTTTGCTCGATTTGGTTCTTCGTTCGGTTCGGCACGTTCGTCGGGTTATGGTTATGGGATGGATGGCATTATCGATTTCGCTGGTTCATCACGGCGTTTGTGATGTTAACAGCAGGCTTTTCCACGCTCTTGCTGGTGAAAAATCTCTGGATTGTCGTGGCGGCTCAGATTGCGTTCGGGATGGGCTTGGGCCTGATCTACTACTCGTCGCTCTTTTACTCGATGCATATTGGTGACAACAAGGCGGAGCACGGCGGATTTCACGAAGCGGCGATTGGAATTGGCCTTTTCACTGGACCGGCCGTCGGCGGGTTGGCGCTCTATTTCTTTCCCTATCGTCCGGACAGTGGAGCGCTGGCCGTCAGCGGATTGCTCGTCATCGGACTCGCCGGCGTCCTCCGGCTTCGTTGCCGGACACAGAATCCGAAATAAAGCTGGAAACACTTAGGTAGGAGAGCGCGTTCCGGCTGTCCTGCTTCAGGCGCAGGAAAAATGGTGGACAGGCGGGACGCCTATCCTGCCAGCCTGCAATCGTGTCGCGAACGCGTTGGAAGTTAAAAGTTGGATGTTGAGCGTTGAGTTTTTGCAACGGTTCAATGGAAAGTTTCCTTTCCTTTTTTGACACGCATTGGACCATGAACCCATCGGTGGGTAGGGCGGCGTTGCTGCGCCGTCCCCTGCCATTTGGGGCAGTGCCAGGATGCGCGCGCCGGCTGAGGAGCGGTTTGATGCTGCTTGCGTGGCCGCGAGTTGAGGCATAATATCAATCCGAAATATGCGAATAACGATTGATATTGATGCTTCTGAACTGAAGCGAATTCAGAAACTGACCGGCCAAAAGAAGAAATCGCCGGCGGTCAGCCAAGCGCTCGCTGATTACCTTCGGATGCAGGAAAAGAAGCGTCTTATTGAGAGAGCGTTCGCAGGCGAAACGGACTTCTCTCTGACCAACGCGGAGTTGGAAGCGCGCGACTTCTATGAGGATCATTGACTCGTCTGTGTGGGTGGAATTCCTCCGGCGCAAGGGCGATCCCAGCGTCAAGAGCCTCGTGGCCCGGCTCCTCCAGTCTGACGAAGCTGCCTACACTTGCCCGATTCGATTTGAGTTGCTCAGCGGAGTGAAGCCGCACGAAGAAAACGATCTCGAACAGGCGCTCGCGCTGAGCCATCATCTGTTGTTCGAGCCGGGTGACTGGCAAGATGCCGCGCTGCTCGAACGCCACCTGCGAGTGCGGGGATTGACCGTCCCCCGAAACGACCTGTTCGTTGCCACAGTGGCCATTCGCACGGGCTTTCCCGTCGTTTGCCGGGACGCTCACTTCGACGCCGCCCGGCAGGGTGTTGGCGACAAGCTGCGAGTGGAGCAGGCCTAAGCCGGCGTCGCGGTTGGCGATGGTAACCAGCAATGGAACGCCGCCCATGTTGAACTTCGTTCAGGCCGCCTGGTCTCGAACACGTCTGGCCCAAGCCTTTTCCCGGCTGCGAATAATTCCGCCTGTCAGTAGCTGGTGAATATATTGGCAGTAGCTTTAGCAACTCGGAATTGCACTGCCTGCGAAATTCCCGTTTGCTTGAACCATGATTGACTCGATCGATTCTGAATCTCGCACGGCCTCGGCCGACCTCAAGAAAACCCGCCACAATAAGAGCGCGGCGATCGCTTCCACCACGATCGATCGGTTGCCGCCGCATTCGAATGAAGCAGAGCAGGGGGTGTTAGGTTGCGTTTTGCTTTCGCCGCCCGAGTGCATGGGGGTCTGTATCGAGAAGTTCAAGCGTGGCAGCGAGATATTCTACGACCTGCGACACCAGCACATCTTCGATCTCCTGGCTGAAATGTACGATCAGAAGGAAGCCATCGATCTCATCACAATTCACCAGCGGCTCAAGGACCGGAATCAGCTCGAAGTGGTCGGAGGTTTGGCTTACCTGTCATCACTCGCGGACTGTGTGCCCTCGGCCGCGAATCTGGAGTACTACGTCGAGATCGTGCGGGAAAAATATTTGCTGAGGAAAATGATCCATACCTGCACGGCGGTGGTCGGGCGCGTTTACGAGCATGAAGGGGAGGTGGATGGACTCTTGGACGAAGTCGAACGCGATGTGCTCCGGATCAGCGAAGAACGCGTGGAAGCGGCTTCGCGGACAATCAAAGATTTGGTGCACAAAGCGATCAATACCATCGAGGAGTTTCATCAACGCCAAGGGATGCTGACGGGACTCGCGACCGGCTTTGCGGACTTCGACAAGATGACGAGTGGATTGCATGGCGGCGAAATGATCGTGATCGCCGCGCGTCCCAGCGTGGGCAAAACATCGTTGGCGATGAATATCGCCGAGCACGTAGCGATCGAACAGAAATTGCCGGTGGGCGTCTTCAGTTTGGAAATGACGGCGGAATCTTTGGTGTTGCGCATGTTATGTTCGCGGTCGCGCGTGAATTTGCGGAGTATTCGGGAAGGTTTCCTGGCGGAGCGCGATTTTCCCAAGCTGACTGGTTCGGCGGGCAAACTGGCTAACGCCCCCTTGTTTATCGATGACACGTCGGGGCTTTCCATTCTGCAATTGCGCGCCAAAGCGCGGCGGATGTATCAGCAATACGGGATTAAGCTCTTTGTGATTGACTACTTACAACTGCTCAATTCTACTTCGCGGCGAGTTGAAAACCGGCAGCAGGAAATCGCCGATATTTCCAACGGCATCAAAGCGTTGGCCAAGGAACTGAACGTTCCGGTCATTGTCCTGAGCCAATTGAACCGGGAGATCGAGCGAGACAACCGTAGCAAGCCTCGCCTGTCGGACTTACGCGAGTCCGGCTCTATTGAACAGGATGCTGATTTGGTTTGTCTGCTTTACAAAGAAAAAGACAAGACGGATGACGAAGAAGTCGGTCACGAGTCCGAAGCTCTTCCCGTCAATCTGTTGATCGCCAAACAGCGCAACGGACCAACCGGCGATGTCAACTTAACGTTCCTGAAATCGTACACGCGTTTCGAAAGTGCCGCCAAAGTCAGCGCCGAAGATGTGCCGCAAGAGAACTAAAGAGTAAGTATGCAGTCAATGCTACCCCTCCCCATGAACCTAAAGGCAGGGCGGCGCAGCAACGCCGCCCTACCGACGCAGTGGTTCATGGGTTCAATGCACGAAATTTTGTTTCGGAGAAGTCTCTCCTTAACCCTCTCCCCATCCGATGGGGCGGGGGAAATTACTCCACGAGAGTGCACGCTCCGCAGATTCTTTTCCCTCTCCCCATCGGATGGGGAGAGGGCTAGGGAGAGGGGAGAATGACTGCGTTGATCCTTCGCCGCATATGGCTAGTCTGGGCGTTGCTTCTTTGTTTTGCCTGGGAGCCGACCGTTTCGGCACAAGCCATCCAAAGCATTGAGATTCGCCATGTCGGCCCGCCGGCCGCTAGCGACGAATTGATCAAGGCGAATATTCGGGTTAAGCCCGGCGACACTTACAGCCGCACGGGTGTCGACGATGACGTCAAGACCCTCTATTCGACCGGTTTGTTTTATAACATTCGCGTCGCTGAAGAACGCACGCCCGAGGGAATCAAGCTGATCTATGTCGTGCAAGGAAAACCGATCCTGACGGACATCCGATTCGAAGGGAACAAAAAGTATAATAACAAGAAGCTGTTCAAAAAGGTGACGTCGAAAACCGGCGAACCGTTGGATGAGAGGAAGCTTTTCGCTGACAGCCAAGAGATTCTGAAGATGTACCAGAAGGCCGGCTATCAGGCCACGAAGGTCGAGTATGTTCCAACGATTGTCGACGAAACCGGACGCGGAACTGTCACGTTTCAAATCAAAGAGAGTCCAAAGGTGCGCATCGAGCGCGTCGAGTTTGTCGGAGCAAAAACATTTCCACAAAAGAAACTTCGCCGGGTGATTAAGACCCGCCGCCACTGGATTTTTTCCTGGATCACTGGCAGCGGAGTTCTCAAGGACGAGCAATTCGAGGACGACAAGGAGAAGCTCGCCAACTTCTACCGCAATGAAGGGTATATCGACTTCGAAATCCGCGATGTCCAGTTTGAATATCTCGATCCCAGACACGTGGTCATCCGCTTCGTCATCTCCGAAGGAAACCAATACAAAGTCGGCGCCTTGGATATCAAAGACAATTCGCTCTTCTCGGACGAAGACATCATGAAGGGTGACCGGAATAGCAAAGGCATTAGAATGGGGGTCGGCGAAATCTTCACTCCAAAGGGACTGGAAGCCGACATCGAGGCGATTCGCGATTTTTACGGCAGCCGCGGCTATATCGACACTTGGGTTCGCGCTCTCAAACATCCCAACACGGAAAAGGGGACCATGGATTTGGTTTACGAGATTCGCGATGAGGACAAAGGCAAATCCTTTATTGAGAAGATCGAAATTCGCGGCAATGTCAAAACCAAGGATAAAGTCATCCGGCGCGAACTGGCTGTGGCGCCAGGCGAAGTCTTTGACATGGTTCGCGTCAAACGGAGCAAGAGCCGTTTGGAACAGATGAACTTCTTTGAAAAGGTGGAAACAGAGACCGACCCGACCGATATTCCGAATCGCAAAAACCTCGTGGTTGATGTCGAAGAAGCGACTACCGGCAACATTGAACTGGGCGCAGGTTTCAGTTCGGTAGATAATTTGGTCGGCTTCGTTGGGTTGCGCGAAGGGAACTTCGATCTTTTTAACCCGCCGTACTTCCGCGGAGGGGGCCAGAAGTTCCGCATTCATGTGCAGATGGGAACCCGGCGGAAAGATTTCCAAATCTCGTTTGTCGAGCCTTGGTTTTTGGGGCGGCGGCTGGCGTTTGAGACAGATTTGTATCATCGCGATTTGCGATTCTACAGCGATCTGTACGACATTCATCAGACGGGAGCGCGACTCGGACTGCGGAAGGCGCTCGGCAGTGAATTCCTGATCGGAAGCGTCAGTTACACGATTGAGAATATTGGGATCAGGGACGTTGATGTTCGAGCTCCCCTGGTGATTCAACAAGAACCGTCGAGTCGTCTGGTTTCAAAAATCGGCGCCTCGATTGCTTATGATACGCGAAACAGCGTTCAATTGCCCGACCGCGGGCAGCGCTCAGAGTTGTTGAGCGAATTGGCGGGCGGTCCATTCGGGGCCGATACGGATTTCTACAAGTTTGAATTGCGTTCCGCGTGGTATTTCCCAGGGTTTTTCGAGAACCACGTTTGGGAATTTCGCGGTCGAGCGGGTGTTGTCGAGAGTTACGGCGATTCGGAACGGGTTCCTTTGTTTGATCGTTACTTTCTAGGGGGAGTTTATTCGTTGCGTGGCTATCGGTACCGCGATGTTGGCCCGCGCGAGATTGGACCGCTTGGGGATGATGAGCCCGTGGGCGGCGAGACTTACTGGTTTGGGTCGGCCGAGTACAGCCTGCCGATTATTGAACGTTTGCGCTTTGCCATGTTTTATGACATCGGTAATGTCTATGAAGATGCCTTCAGCTTTGACCGGAAGAACGGGCAGAAGTTTTACAACGATAACTGGGGCGTGGGAATTCGTTTGAATATCCCGAGGCTGGGGCCGCTGCGCCTTGACTATGGCATACCCATTTCACATGATGACTTTATTAGCGGGCGTGGTCGCTTCCAATTCAGCGTTAATTACACCGCCGATTATTAATTGATATCCGATGAGAACTTTTTCTTTCGCCAAACATACGACTGCACTGGCCCTGAGTCTTCTAGCTTTTTGTCTAATTGCCCCGTCTTTACAGGCACAGCCGAAGATTGCCACCATCGATTTGAAGAAGGTCTTTGACGGATTCTATAAGACGAAAGAATGCGATACGCTGTTGCAGGCCAGCGGCGCCGACGCCGACAAGGTCCTCGCTAACATGCTCGAGGAACATAAAAAGAAGCAGCAGGAATATAACAAACTAATCGAAAGCGCGAACGATCAGGCTGTTTCGGCGGACGAACGCGAAAAACGCCGCAAATCGGGTGAAACCAAATTGGCGGAACTCAAAGAGATCGAACAGAGCGTGATGCAGTTCCGCAGACAAGCGGAGACGAACATCATGGAGCAGAAACAACGCATGCGCGAAAACATCTTGAAACTCATTCAAGACGTCATTAACAGCAAGGCGAGCGCCGGCAATTTTACGTTCGTTTTCGATCGTTCCGCATTGGCCTTCTTCCAAACCCCCGTCCTTCTCTATACGAACGGCCAAAATGACCTCACGGAGGAAGTCATTCGCCAACTCAATTCGACGGCGCCTCCCGGCTTTTTTACTTCGGACAAAGACAAGGAAGAGAAACCGTTAGCGGCCCCGCCCAAGGCAGCGGAGAAGGAGGAAAAGCCTTCCCTTGCTCCGTCTAAAGCCACCAAGAAGAAGTAGAAAGAAATCGCAGCGCAGGCATTCTGTTCTGCTGTATCGCAGCCAATGCAGTAGCTGACAGTTGCAGCGCCCCTCTCCCCATCCGATGGGGCGAGGGAATCGAGCTTTTGAGATGGTCGATGCCTGACGGACGAACGTGCCCAACGCCCCGGTCTTTTCCCTCTCCCCATCGGATGGGGAGAGGGGGCAACCTTCACCTTGCTACTTGGCAGAATTGTATTCTGCGAATCGCCCGCAAGTTCGAGCGTCTTAGAAGATTTGAAGCGTTTACGCCCGTAGACGGCGCCGTCTGGTTGGGTTCTCGGCAAGACTCAAAACCTCAGGAAAAACCCAAGCAGGGCGAGGACAAGCACGACGGCGACGATGCACCAGATGATTCGGCGGCCACGAAAAAAGAATCTGTTAGGCTTGAACTCCTTCTGAACGTACTCGTCGTAGTTGAAAGAATCGTTGGGAAGATCTAATCCATCCGCGGCGGCATTTTCTGACCAGCCGGTTTCTTCGCAGGAACCGCATTCCGGACATGCCTTCGCCTTCGCGGGAACATCGGCGCCACAATTGGGGCATTCGAAAGGCATGAACCTAAAGGTAGAAAGGTAGGGCGGCGTTGCCGCGCCGCCTGGTTAAAGCCGCGATCTAGGCGGCGCAGCAACGCCGCCCTACCAACCAGGCGAATTAATGTTGCCTGGAATGAATCAGCTCGCCCGAAATGCCCTCGCGCCGCGGCAACATCTCTTCATCGATCGAGGAGGGATCGACGCTCCAGCGAGCCGCCAGGAGGTTAATCCTTTCCGCATTTAGTTGATGACTTTGTTCCGAGAAACCGGTCATCGGAGCGTTTTCAGCGTATCCGAAACATTTCAGCCCCAGGTCAATCTCCGCTTGGGTAAGCCGGCCCTGGTTCCATACCGTTTCACCTGCCCAAGCGTAAGCGCGCTGAACATGGCCGTCATCCGCACGGACCCACGCATGGTGATTGACGGCCCGATTGGCGCTAAAGAACTGCACGTGTCCCATCGTTCGGCTCAACTTCAGAACAAAACGAAAGCATTCGTCCACATCCTCTGCCGGGTCGGGAAGCCCCTGTCCAATGACCAGAATCCAATCCTTGACCGGCGGCGACACGAAAAGCGTTGATTCGTTGTGGCGAGATAAGCCATCGCTCCAAGAACAGGGAATCGGATTATGGAGGCCAAGCGCTGACTGGACTGCGACCAAGTTGCTGCTCCGAATCGCCAGCCACCGACTCGGGACGTCGAGGGCTGCCACGCGAAAGCCCGGATCACTTGGCAACTCATTCTTGTTGGCCCGGCTCGACGAGTTTTGGGACCAGTTCTTCCTCATCCTCATGTACCGGACGACGAGGAAAACAAACGAGAAAAGAATCGCGACGACTATCCCCAAAGTCATGAGGAGAAGGCCAGCTGTTACCTGATTCGTCAAATCTGGCGTCATCGTCACTGCGTTACTCTAATCCTCATTTGCAGTTCTTCAACGATGAATTACCCGCTTGCGCAGCAAATCTTCCTTGCGCTTAATGGAGCCCTCACTAGACAAGCTGAAATGACGCTACTATGAACCTGAAGGCAGGGCGGCGTTGCTGCGCCGCCTCGATAAACCCCGACGTTTGGCGGCGCAGCAACGCCGCCCTACCGGCGCAATGTTTCATTGTCCCAGTGCGTGCTCGAAGGAAATGGAGGCGGCTTATGAGTAGATTGCTCAAGATGAATTCCTGCTTAGTTCCACTACTATTGAGTGGTTTCCTCGTCGTTGCCGTCCGTTCCCAAGAAACTACGAAATCACCCGGTGCTGCACCCGCTGTGCGCGTTGCCCAAGCAGCACCGCCCGCCAGCGCCGCGCCTGAAACGCGGCAGCGATCACCGTTCGAGTTTCACGATGGTGATCGAGTGGCGCTGCTTGGAGACACGCTCATTGAACGCGAGCAGCTTTATGGCTACGTGGAAGCCCGATTGATCAGCCGGTATCCAGACCGCAATCTCATTTTTCGAAACTTAGGCTGGAGCGCGGACACCGTCCTGGGCGAATCGCGCGCCGGTTTTGATCCGCCCGAAAAAGGATTCGACCGCTTGAAAGAGCATCTCGCGGCGGTCAAGCCGACGGTTGCCATCCTTGGCTATGGCATGGCGGCTTCCTTTGAAGGCGAAGCAGGGGCGCCGAAGTTCAAGGAGGACCTCGGGAAATTGATGGATGCAATCAAAGCTATCTCGGCGAACGTCCGGTTCATATTGCTGAGTCCGATTCGACACGAGAAATTGCCGCCGCCTTTGCCAGATCCAACTCGGCATAACGAACAGCTGGCCCTGTACACCAAAGCCATTCGCGAAGTTGCCGAGCAACGGCAAGCTCACTTCGTTCCGGTGTTCGATATGCTGAAGGATGGAACGACGACCAATCCGCCTCTCCCGCTAACCGATAATGGCATTCACTTGAACGCGCTCGGGTACTGGCGGCTCGCAGAGGTGATCGAATGGGGACTGGGATGGACGCCAAATTCCTGGCGTGTCGGAATCACAGCCCAAGGAACTGTGCGCGATGGGAGTCAAGGTATGAAAGTGGAAGACCTGGAGCGGAAGCCGGATTTCGTGAAGTTCAAAGGAACCTTGGATTTCCCAGCCGAGCCTGCTCCGCCCGCCGACGAAGGCAACATACCGCGTGTAACGCCGCCGAACTTGCTGCAGTTTATCGGTCTGACGCCGGGGTTGTACGCCTTGAAGATCGATGGTCACCCGATTGTCGCTCTGCGTGAGTCTGATTGGCAAAGCCCGCAGATAATTCTCAGCGGCGGGCCTGCTTCCGATCGAGCCGAAAAGCTGCGCCAAGCGGTGATCAAGAAAAACGAACTGTACTTCCATCGCTGGCGTCCGCAGAACGAAACTTACTTGTTCGGCTTTCGCAAATACGAGCAGGGCCAGAACGCCAAAGAGATTCCAATGTTCGATCCTCTGGTCAGCGACGTGGAAGCGCTCATCGCGACTTTGCGCAAGCCCGCCACTCACGTTTACGAACTGTCTCAGGTCAGCGACTTGAATGCGATTCAATCGCCTGCCAAAGAAAAAGAGAAAGTTACGCCGCCGAATAGCGACGGCACGCGTTCGTCAGTTGTCGCTCCGGCGGGGCAAGTGAAGGCCTTGCCACAATTCCAGGTGGCCGACGGCTTCGAGGTCACATTGTTTGCCGAAGACCCTCAGTTAGCGAAGCCGATCCAAATGAATTTCGATCCGCAAGGCCGTCTCTGGATTGCCAGTTCGGCCGTCTATCCGCAAATTCAGCCCGGGCAGGTTGCCAATGACAAGATTGTCGTCATCGAAGATACCGATCACGATGGCAAAGCGGACAAATCAACCGTTTTTGCGGAAGGCTTATTGATTCCCACCGGCATCGAACCTGGTGATGGCGGCGTTTATGTAGGCCAGAGCACGGAATTGCTTCATTTCAAAGACACCAACGGTGACGGTCGCTCCGATCAGAAGCGAATCGTCCTGTCGGGTTTTGGCACGGAAGACACCCATCACATCATTCACACACTCCGTTGGGGGCATGACGGACAGCTTTATTTCAACCAATCAATTTACATTCACAGCCACATCGAAACGCCCCACGGCGTGGTGCGCCTGAACAGCGGGGGGATTCTTCACCTTCGCCCGCCCACGATGGAGCTCGGGATTTTCCTGAAAGGCTTCGTTAACACCTGGGGACACGATTTCGATGCGTATGGCCAGTCGTTCGTCACTGATGGCGCGGGAGGGCAAGGGATCAATTACGGCGTTCCGGGCGCCATGTACGTTACCTATGCGGGCGCGCGCCGAATTCTCGGAAGTGTCAGTCCCGGCAGTTATCCGAAATTCTGCGGCGTGGAAGTGATGCAGAGTGAACATTTCCCGCCCGATTGGCAGGGCAATATGATCACGTGCGATTTTCGCGCGCATCGCGTGGTTCGGTTTGCGATTAGCGCACAAGGCTCGGCTTACGTCACGAAAGAGATGCCGGATTTGCTCCGGACCAGCGACGTCACATTCCGTCCGATCGATGTGAAGTTGGGTCCGGATGGCGCGCTTTATGTCGCCGATTGGTCGAACCCAATCATTCAACATGGTGAAGTCGATTTCCGTGATCCGCGCCGAGATCATGAGCATGGCCGGATTTGGCGGATCAGCGCGAAAGGTCGTCCGTTGGTGCCGCAGGTCAAACTGGTGGACGCCGCGAATGCGCAATTGTTCGATCATCTTCTCTCACCGAATGCGTACGTTCGCCGGCGGGCGCACCGCGTTCTGACAGAGCGCGGACCTGCTATTGCCCCGGACTTAGCGAGCTGGGTGAAGAATCAAACCTCCGAGAAATCCTTGCTCGAAGCGCTTTGGATGTATCAATCGATCGACGTAATCGAACCGACTCTACTGGGGAAACTTCTCGAGGCGGAAGATGGCCGCATTCGAGCAGCCGCGACGCGAGTCGTTCGTTTCTGGCACAATCGATTGAGTAATGCGGGCGATCTCTTGGAGAAGCGGATTGCCGATCAACATCCGCGCGTCCGTCTCGAAGCTATGCGCGCATTGAGCCATTTGCCCACGGCGCGCTCGGCCGAATTGGTCCTGGGTGCTCTCGATATGACAATGGACCCGTTCCTCGATTACGGCGTTTGGCTCAGCATCAATGATCTTGCGAAGCCTTGGGTGGAAGCGATCAAATCAGGGAGTTGGAAGATCGAAGGCCGCGAGAAGCAGCTTGAATTTGGATTGCTTGCCATCGAACCGGCTCTCGCCGGATCGGTTCTCGGTCAATTGCTCGAATCGCGACCGATCCCGAAAGATGGCAGCGGTCCGTGGTTGGAATTAATCGCAAAAGCCGGCACGGAAAAGGAACTTCGCCATTTGTTCGACTTGATTTTGGCCTCGCGGCTCGACCAGCCGGCAAGCGCGCGCGCGCTGTCGGCTCTGGCACAGGCAGCGCGGAATCGCAAAGCCAAGCCTTCGGGTGATCTCGGCAATGTCTCAGGCCTCTTGAAAAGCTCGGACGACAAAGTGCGCGAAGAGGCCATCCGATTGGTTGGATCGTGGAAGCTGAACCGCTTGACCGGTGCTATGTTGAGTCAAGCTGCGGATGCTTCGGCGCCGAATTCACTTGCACGAGCGGCTATTGAGAGCTTGCGGGAAATCGGTGGCCCGGAGGTCATTGCCCGCTTGCAACCTCTCACCGCGAAGGATCAAAGGCCGGCCATCCGGCGTCAAGCTGTCCAAGCCCTCGCCGCGCTTGATTTGCAGAAGTCCGCGCCGACCGTTGTGGAAGTGTTGGCTGATACCACGGACGAATCGGAGGCCTTAGGTCTCTGGCGTTCTTTGCTCAGCAACAAAGGGGCGGCCCCAGTCCTGGCTCGTGCTTTGCCCAAGAGCGGGTTGTCACCGGCTGTCGCCAAGGCCGGAATGCGCGTCGCGCGCGAAGGCGGCCGCAGCGAGCCCGACCTTGTCCTCGCGCTTGCCCGGAGCGGAAATCTCGAAGATGAGACGACGAATTTGACGGCAGAGGAGATTAAGAAGATCGCGGCAGCCACGATTCAGACCGGCGATCCGGCCCGGGGCGAAAACATCTTTCGCCGTCAGGAGCTAGCGTGCGTCACCTGCCACGCGATCGGCGGTGTTGGCGGAAAGGCTGGACCCGATTTGACTTCAATTGGCGCGAGCGCGCCGGTCGATTATCTGATCGAATCACTGCTCTATCCGAATCGAAAAGTAAAGGAGGGCTATCATTCGGTCATGGTTGAAACGAAGGATGGCCAGGAGCTCACCGGAATCTTGGCGCGCGAAACCAACGACCAGTTAGTCATCGTGGATGCCACGAACAAAGAACTCACCGTGGCCAAGAACAATATTGCAAGGCGCGCGATTGGAGGATCCCTTATGCCTTCAGGCCTTCTCGATGCCTTGAGCCACGGCGAGCAAGTCGACCTTTATCGGTTCCTCTCTGAACTTGGAAAGCCTGGATCTTACGATGCGTCTAAAGGCAGCGTGGCGCGAGCTTGGAAACTCTTTGCCTTGACGATCGACAGCGCGCAGTTCGGCGATGAACGGGTGGTAAAAGAAGGCTTAGACGGTCGCGGCTGGAGCCAAGCCTCAGCCTTCGTTGATGGGCGCCTGGCGAAACAGGAATTGGAAGCGAAATTAAAATCCGTTGCCGGACGCCATCCTTCGGCGATTTATGCCGCGGCTCGGTTTCAGACAGCCAAAGCAGGCAAGGTTCATTTGGATCTGGTCGGCAAATCGCATCTCGGACTGTGGATTGATGGCCGTCCTGTCACGGCTGCAAGTTCCATTTCTGCGGAACTGGACGCCGGAATCCATACGTTCATTGTGAAACTGGACGCACGCGCGTTGCCGGACCACATTCGCGTGGAGACGAACGACGGAACATTTTTGACGCAATGAAATCGAGCTTCTGCATGAACCTGGCCGCAGGAGCGCGGCGTTTACGCCGCTTCAATGTCCGACGTCGCTGGAGCTCCAAACGCAGAAGAAGCGCAAACGCTGCGCTGCTACCGCGTTCATCGGAAAGATGTCTCCGAAACACATTTTCAATCATTGGAGCCATGAAACCGTTTGGCAGGACAGGCAGGACGCCTATCCTGCCGCGCAGGGTCATGGGGAGGAGCTTCTTTCAGCGTCTCTGCGCGCTCGTGATTCTACCGCTGCTGCTCCTTGCGGGCGGTTGTTCGACTTTTAACCGCGATTGGAAGCGAGCTGCCGCAAATCCAGTTCCGGCGAATGATATTCAAGGCCGCTGGGATGGGCGCTGGTTGAGCGAAGTCAACGGACACAATGGGCGCTTGCGCTGTCTCGTTTCGCAGAGCTCGCCCGGAAAGTACGAAGCGCGCTTTCACGCAAAGTACCGCAAGATACTGAGCTTCGGATATACAGTTGTGTTGAACGTGCAGAGGACAAACGATCTCTTTACGTTTCAAGGGGAAGCTGATCTGGGCTGGCTCGCCGGCGGACAGTACTTTTATTCCGGCCGCGCAACTCCGACCAACTTTTTCTCCACCTACCGATCCAAACACGATCATGGCATCTTTGAGATGACGAGGCCTTGAACAGACTGCGCACGGGACCGGGCAACAAGTAGTGTCCGTGTAAGTGCGATGACGCGACCGATTGGTAAGGACCGATTCCACTCGGTCCCTGAAATCGTTCGCCAAGGGTAACTTCATCGACTATCTTTGCGTCCATTATCTTTATGAAACTGATGACGAAATTGAACGTTTTCGCCGTTTATTGCATCGCCGCATTTGCGACGATTGGAACCTGTTTTGGGCAAGCAAAGGAAAAGGTTTATTCGGGCCCGCAGCCTGGAGAAAAGATCACCTCCTTCAAGGTCGTTGAACTCGGCGCCGCCGCCGGAAAAAGCAAGATTGACCCGATTGCCGAGAATGGCGGCAAGCCAATCGCGCTGGTGTTTGTTCATGGCGTTGAACGATCGATGGCGCCGCTGTTGCAGACCATCGATCAATATGGCGCCGAACGAAAGCAGTTGCTCCGAACGGAAATGGTTTTTCTATCCGGAGACCGTTTGGCAGCGGAACAACGGTTCCCGGCGGTCGCGAGATCATTGCGCTTGCAGTCGAGATTCAGCTTGTCAGTGGACGGCGCCGAAGGACCTGGAAATTATGGATTGAACAAGGAATGTCTCTTGACGGTTGTCGTAGCTAAGGAGGACCGCGTGACCGCGAATTTCGCTTTGGTTCAACCCGGCATCGCCGATGCGCCTAAAATCATCGAAGCTCTGGCAACGACCGCCGGTGATCGCGATCCTCCGCGCGCGGCGGACCTGGAAGCTCGTCGCCGTGAGAGCACCGGCCGGGCGATGGGGCGCGACGCAATGCGTTCTGAAATGGCCAGGCCCGCTGCAGGTCGAGCGGCGACCGACTTCTCGAAGCTGAATCTGGAAAGCGAAGCGGGCCTGCGCGATGCCGTTAAGCTGCTCATTGCCGAAGTGCAATCATTGCGCGCCGAATTAGACGCTGGGCTGCCTAAGCCGCAAACCGAGGCCGGCAAAGGCAATCTAAAGGAAGAACTTCCGGGGGCGGCGCCGACCGATCAACGATTGATCGGCTTGCTGCGCCGGTTCATTCAGCCGACGAATGATGATGCAACCGTCGACAGAGTGCTGGCTGATGTCGAACACTACGTGAAAGGGGATCAGGCCCTCACGAAACAGGCCATTGGCGGTTGGACGCGCGTGTTGCATTTGAAGTACGGAACGCCGTACGCGCACAAGGCCGGACAAGCCTTTGTGGACAAGCTGAAGAAATGAGCCTTGGGCCCTTCCCCGTGAACCGTACGGAGCGTTGCGCACTACCGTTTTGGCTGTCTCGCGTCTTCTCGGCGTTCTGCATTTCCCTGGGCGTGCTGACAGCCTGTGCTACCGACGGTCCGAACATAGGACGCCTCGATTTTCCCACGCAAATTCTTCCGCTGTTGACGAAAGCCGGATGCAACTCGGGCGCATGCCACGGAGCGGCGGTCGGGCAAGGGGGCTTCCGGCTCAGTTTGCTCGGTTACGATCCAGAAAGCGACTACGAAGCAATTACGCGCGAATTGGAAGGGCGCCGAATCGATCTCGCGACCCCGGCCCGGAGTCTCGTGCTGCTTAAGCCGACACGGCAAATCGAGCACGAAGGTGGAAGGCGAATCAAGCGCGACTCCGAGGCTTGCGCAAAAATCGCGGATTGGATTGCCAGTGGCGCGCCGTACGGCAACCGGAGTTTGCGAGTCGAGAGAATCGAGGTGCAGCCGAGCGATGTTTTGCTCGAACGAACGAACAGCACATTCCGCATCCGCGTGACGGCGTTACTTTCTGATGGCGGCCAACAAGAGGTTTCCGGCTTGGCGTTATACAGCTCAAACGACGACAGCTTGGCGGAAGTAGATAACCAGGGCGCAGTCACCGTGCGACGCCGCGGTGTCACGGCGATTATGGTGCGTTACTCTGGGCAGGTCGCGGCCGTTCGTGTCGCCGTGCCATTTCAGGAAACGCCGCTAGACAAGATCGAATTTGCCACGCGCACGCTCGTCGATGAGTGGGTCTTAAAGGAGTTGAAACGTTTGCGGCTTCCCCCTTCGCCGCTAAGCAATGACAGCGAATTTTATCGGCGCATTCATCTTGACCTGATCGGAGCTTTGCCCACCGAAGCGGATGTGCGCGCGTTCCTGAACTCTCCAAGGGACGCGGCAGCGCGCGAACGGGTCATCGACGATCTGCTGGCCAGCGACGGGTTCATCGATTTTTGGACGATGAAACTGGCTGACTTGCTGTTGATTCATTCCAAACGCCTCGGCGATGCTCCCGCGCGAGCGTATTACTCTTGGCTGCGTCGTCACGTCGCGAGCAACACGCCGCTGGATAAATTGGTCAGCGAACTTTTGACTGCCCAGGGAAACGCGGCTGAGTATGGTCCCGCTAACTTCCATCGGTTAAAGCAGGATCCTCGCGATATGGCGGATTATGCCAGCCGGGCCTTGCTCGGAATTCGAGTCGCGTGCGCCCGTTGCCATAATCATCCGACGGATCGATGGACGCAGGAGGATTATCACCGCTTCGCCGCGTACTTCGCGCGGACGACCGTCGATGGCCAGACTGTTTCACTGAATACTCATGGCGAAGTCCTGCATCCCAAAACCAACCAGCGGATGAACGCGAAACCGCTCGGCGCCAGTGAACCGAGTGAGCTGCCCTCCGACCGGCGCGCTCATTTCGCGGAATGGTTGAGGTCGAATGAGAACCGAGCTTTGGGCCGTGCGCTGGTCAATCGCGTGTGGAAGGAGTTGATGGGTCGCGGACTGATTGAGCCGGTGGACGATTTGCGCGTGACGAACCCCGCTTCGAACCCGGCATTGCTGGAAGCTTTGGTGAGCGACTTTATCAAGGGCGGTTACGATCTGAGAAGGCTTGTTCGGACGATCGCCGCCTCGCGCACGTACCAGTTGTCGTCGCGAGCGAATGAAGTCAATCGCCTGGACGATCGCTTGTTTGCGAGCGCCTATGCCAAACCGCTAAGTGCTCAGGTGCTCGCCGATGCGGTGTCGCAGGCCACCGGAATCGCCGGCGATTATTCCGGGTATCCGGAGGGAACGCGCGCGGTGCAGCTTCTGGATCCGGCTGTCCAGTCGTACGCGCTCGATGTTTTCGGGCGCTGCGAGCGTGAAGCGGTTTGCGAAAGTGCTGGGCAAAGCGGCGGCGGATTGTCACAGGCATTGCATTTGATCAACGGGCCAACAATTAACGGGAAGTTGAAACAAGCTGTGGCAAAATATCTCGATGCGAACCGGCCAATGCCGGAAATCATCACCAGCTTCTATTTCGCGACGATGGGCCGATCGCCGGAATCGCATGAGACGGCGCAATGGGAAACGCTTGTGGCGACATCAGACCGCGCGGAGGCACTTGAGGACTTGCTCTGGGCGTTGTTGAATTCTCGCGAGTTCGCGTATAATCACTAGGCTCGTGGTGATACAGCAGAGTGCAACTCTGCGTTACGGCAAACAACAGTATGAAAACAAAACTAAAACAGCGTGATTGCCGCTGCGATGGAATAAGCCGTCGCGATTTCCTGCACTTGGGTACGCTCTCGTGCCTGGGCGTGAGCCTCGCTGACATGTTCCGATTTCAAGCAGTCGCGGGGGATTCGGCACGACGTGTTCGGTCTCCGAAGGACAATTCCTGCATTCTCATCTGGCTGGATGGCGGTCCGAGCCATCTCGAGATGTTCGACCTGAAACCGGATGCCCCACACGAAATTCGTGGTGACTTCAAACCCATCTCGACAAGCGCGAGCGGCATTCAGATTTGCGAGCATTTGCCCCGCACAGCCAAGGTGATGCAAGACGTGGCGTTGATTCGTTCGCTCACTCACGAATTAGGCAATCATGACACCGGGGCGCGTTATCTGTTGACCGGTCATCGCCCAACTCCGGCGGTCAACTATCCGAGTCTCGGCAGCATCGTCGCGCATGAGACCGGCTTTGCCAGAGCGATGCCGCCATATTTGGCCATACCAAACGACGGGGTGGGCGGCGATTCAGGCGCCGCAAAGGCTGGCTACTTGCCAGGCGCTTATGCGCCGTTTAGCGTTGGCGGCGACCCCTCCCGCGGTGATTATAAAGTCCGCGATCTCGATGCGCCGGAAGGCGTCAGTTTTGACCGAACACAACGTCGTCAAAGCATGCTGAAGAGCATTGACGATTTTTCGCGCGCGATCGAAGAAGGGCCTTCCACGCAAAGCCGCGATGCTTTTTACGAACAGGCTTATCGACTGATTACCTCTCCTCAAGCGAAGGCCGCGTTCAATCTGTCCGGCGAAAGCGCCGCGAATCGCGACCGGTACGGACGCAGCCGCATCGGCACGGGCTGTTTGTTGGCGAGGCGGTTGGTCGAGGCGGGGGCGCGTTTTGTGACAGTGGTGGATACTGGTTGGGACACGCATCAACAGATTTTCAAGGCGCTGCCGGATGCGTTTTTCCCTGGCAGCGGCAAGCTGCCGGCGTTGGATCGAGCGTATTCCGGGTTGCTGACGGATTTGAAAGAACGCGGCTTGCTCGAAACGACGCTGGTTGTGTTGATGGGCGAATTTGGGCGCACGCCGAAATTGAACAGTTTGGGTGGACGCGATCATTGGCCTCGTGCTGGTTCAGTCTGCTTCGCTGGGGGTGGTGTGCGTGGTGGTCAGGTGATCGGCGCTACCGATGCTTACGGTGAGGTGCCTGTTGAGCGGCCGGTGCGGCCTGAGGACGCGGCCTTTACCATTCTCAAACTACTTGGAGTCGATCCGATCAAAGAATATCTGGCGAGTGGAAATCGGCCGCTGAAGATTATGGCGGAAGGAAGTTTCATTTCCGAGTTAGTGTGAGGTGGCTGATTCTTTTTGTTTCGTTTTTGAGTTGCGAAGTGCTGTTTGGGCAGCCGGCTTCCCGGCGTTTGCCAATCACCGCGTTAACCTTCTCGCCGGATGGCAATACTCTCACAGCTTCCGGGCCGGGCTCCGTAGTGGGCTATTCCGTCAAAGACGGATCGCGGCAATGGGCGTTGCCATGCGTTTTGCCACGTGTTTCGTCGATCTCGTTTGGCCGTGAGGGACATTTCCTGGCGATTGCTGGTGGAGTCCCCGGCGCCGTCGGGGGCGTCCAACTTACTCAATGGGGGGCGAACACCATCTTGTTCCAGGCGACAAATCGCTCGGATTTGGTGAACAGCGTTTCGTTCAGTCCAGATTCGCAATATATGGCGGCGGCAGGAAGCGACGGGAACGTTGAGTTGTTCAAGATTGGTGAGCGAGGACGATCAGTGGCGATGCAGTCAATGGCTGGTCATGCTGGCCCGGTCTTGGCCGTTGCGTTCAGCCCGGATGGACGGCTCGCCGTTTCGACAAGCGCCGACCGATCGGTGAAGGTTTGGGAGATACCCACAGGAAAGCTGTTGCGTTCGTTCAGTCACCATACGGCGATTGTTCATTGCCTCGCCTTTCGACCCTTAGGTTCGGAGTTCGGCGGAGAAGCGCGCCCTGCCTTCTGCGCAACCGGCAGCGATGATCACACCGTGCGCGTTTGGCAGCCCGAAATTGGGCGGATGGTGCGCATTGTCCGGCATCATCAAGGGCCAATCTTTGCGCTCGTTTACAGCCGCGATGGCGCGCAGTTGTTTTCGGCAGGCAAAGAGGGAATCGTGCGCGTCATCGATTCCGAGAGCGATGCGATCCTCAGGCAATGGCAAGCTCACGACGATTGGATTTATGCATTGGCGATAAGTCCGGATGGCCGCACGCTTGCTACCGGCGATTGGTCGGGAGAAATTAAAGTTTGGGAAGCTGCAACCGGTCGATTGCTCACCCCTTCTAAACCTTCGGCGCATTAGAGGTCACGGTATTCGCCAACGCCGAAGCGCAACTCTCGCCCGCCGCCACAACTCTCTCCTAGCGCCGAGCCTCTCGTAGGGCAAACTTGCGGTCGCCGCTGCCGCGTTCTCGTCGTCGAGCACCTCCGATCGGACGCTCGAAAGTCGAATTCAGGCTCGAACCGCCGATTTCATCAACCTTGCGCTCGTTCGGATGCACATGTCTGGACCGCGGCCTCTGGCTAACACCAAGATCGCGAAGAACGCAAAGAAACTTTGGCGATGGTCTTATCTTCGCATCCTTGGCGATCGTCACAGTGATGCTGCTGGAGTTGACACCCGCCGTGCTCGAACTCGCCCCAGAAAACACCAGCTTGCTCGCCGCTGCCGCTGACACCACCACCGCCAACCGATCGCTCCCCGTCGCGCCGATCGTCTGGTCCATCACGCTGATCGTGGCGGTCAGGGTCACCGAAACCGCGCTGCTTGCTTCGGCTGTGCCCGCGAAGACCAGCGTGTTGTCGCTCGTGCCAGCACGGTCGCGAGATCCGGCATGGAAACGCGCCACGTTCCCTGACCGAAAGTCTTATATCCCAATCGCGACGGATCGCGACGGTTGACAAGGTCGTGCCTTTAACCATAATCGCGGCCATGAGAACTTTTGCTTTGCTCTGCGCTCTGTGGGTCAGTCAATTCGCGATTGCTGAGACTATGCCATCACTGTACGACATTTCACTCAAGGACATTAACGGCAAGGAGACCTCGTTGAAGCCCTACAAAGGACAGGTCTTGCTTGTCGTCAACGTTGCTTCGCAGTGTGGTTTGACACCGCAGTACAAATCGCTGCAAGCCACGCATACGAAGTACAACGCAAAGGGCTTCAAGGTCCTTGGATTTCCTTGCAACGATTTTGGCCAGCAGGAACCCGGCACAAACGAGGAAATTAAGACGTTCTGCTCCACTAAGTACAATGTTTCCTTTCCGCTTTTCGATAAAGTGCACGTGAAAGGTGCGGGGCAGCATCCACTCTTCGGAGCTTTGACGGGGAAGGACTCCCCTTACCCGGGCGATATCCAATGGAACTTCGGCAAATTCCTGATCGGACGTGACGGAAAGATAATCAAGAGATTCGAGCCGAAGGTTGCACCGGATGCGCCGGAAGTGATTTCTGCAATCGAAGGCGCGCTGGGCGCAAAGTAATTCGTCACCTCATCAATGCATTGGCGGCCCGCGTCACCTCATCGTTGGAGATGAAGACTCTTATGGCAAAAGTTAAACATATAGCGCTCCTCAAATTTAAGGATGGAACGTCCGAAGAACAGATCGAGAAGTTCTTCGACGAGATTATGGATATCACCGAGTCTATTCCCGGCATCGAGGATTATGTATCCGGTAAGAACTCCAGCCCGGAAAACCTAAACCAAGGTTACACCCATGGTTTTATCATGACCTTTCATGATGCGGCCGCCCGAGATGCCTACCTTCCGCATGCGGAACACGAAAGAGTCAAAGCGCTCATCCTGCCCCACGTTGAGTCGGTCGTTGTGTTCGATTTCGAAATCTGATTTTCGCCTCGTAGCGCAGAGTTTCACTCTGCTGTATCGCCAATCCTTAGGGAGAGGGTTACTTCTCCGAAACAGATTTTCACGCATGGCGCCGATGAACCTGGCGTTGCGGCATGTAGTCCCGGCTTAGCCGCCTAAAGGCGGGACTACATGCCTGCAGGTTCATGGGGAGGGGCGCTGCAACTGTGAACTCCTGCACTCTTGCGCCAAACGAAGAGCGGCTGATTGGCTGCGATATGGCCAAGCAGAACTCTGCGCTATGACCAAACACCTGTTTGAGCAGTGGTGGCGCCGAGACGGGCCCAATCCGACTCAATTCCTCGCCTCCGCTTGATCGGAGGCGGTGCTGCCACTACAGTCGGGCCATGGCTCGCCGTTCCTGTCCGATCGTCGTCGCCCTCCTTTGTCTCTGCGTACATCGAGTTGGCGGCGCGCCATTCCTTGAGACGAAGCACCAGGTCCCGCGGGGCTTCGCCATCGAAAAAGTCGCGGGCCACCCAGAGGTTGTTTTTCCAATGTTCGCTGTATTCGACGAACGCGGACGCCTCTTTGTCACGGAGTCGTCGGGTGGCGATTTGTACGCCGAATTGGAAGCGCAATCGAGGAATTGCCGAGTGCGCTTGCTCGAAGACGAAGATGGCGACGGGCGTTTCGAACGATCCAGCGTTTATGTAGATAAACTGGTTTTTCCAATGGGGCTCGCTTGGCGCACCGGCAAATTGTATGTGGCTGATCCCCCGGACTTGGTCGTTTACGAAGATCACGACGGAGATAAGGTCGCCGAGTCACGGAAGGTCATCCTGAGCGGGTTCGGGCACAAAGATAACGGCAGCTTGCATGGCTTGATCTTCGGCCCCGACAGTTTGCTCTATATGACGATGGGCAGTCCGGACGGCTACCGTTTGCGGCGAGCCGATGGAACTCTCCTTTCGGGAACATCCGGCGCTCTGATCCGCTGCCAACCTGATGGAACCGAGCCAGAAGTACTCTGCCGCGGATTCGAGAATCTCGTCGAAGTCGTCTTCACGCCGAACGGAAACATCATCGGTGCCGATAATTGGTTTCAACTCCCGAACGGGGGCGTTCGTGATGCATTGGTTCATCTCGTCGAAGGCGGTCGTTATCCACTGGACCGTGATAAGGGGACCAATTCGGTGAACACCGGAGATTATCTCCCGGCGATTGCCCTTTATCCCGCCGTCGCGCTGAGTGGAATGACTCTGTATCGCGGCCGGAACTTTCCGCCATCAATGCGCGAGAATCTCTACACCGCGCAACACAATTCGCGGAAAGTCGGCCGGCACGTCTTGATCCCCGACGGCGCGACGTATCGAGCGGAAGACTTTGAGTTCGTCAGCAGTGACGATCCAGATTTTCATCCGTCCGATGTTCTCGAAGATGCCGATGGCAGTTTGCTAATCGTCGATACGGGCGGTTGGTACGTTCAACATTGTCCGACCGGAAAGATTCGCAGTTCGAAAGCGCCAGGCGGAATTTACCGCGTCTGGCACGACGCGCCCACATCAATTTCCGATCCTTGGGGCCGGCAGATCAAGTGGGCCACTTTATCGCCAGCCGAACTCGTAAAGCTGCTGAACGATGTCCGTCCCGCCGTGCGCGAACGCGCGCAGCATCTGCTCGAACCGCGTGCGGCCGGCGCGTTAAGTCCGCTCACATCGCTCCTCGAGAACTCGGCCAATCTAACGTCCCAGCAACACGCTCTCTGGTTAATCGCAACTATTCGCGATGGCGCAGCCGGCGCCATCCTCCGCCGCGCATTGGCGAATCATAAACCTGCTTTGGCCAGCCTCGCGGCGCAGGCGCTGGCTCTGCGAAAAGACCGGGAAGCGGCGCCGCAGTTGCACGCCCTCCTTAATACCACAAATATGAACGTTCGTCTCGCCGCGGCGCAGAGCCTCGCGCATTGCGGAAACGAGAATTCGCTGCCAGCTATTTGGTCGGCGCTGGCCGATGGGAGCCCGGACCGAATTCTTGAGCACGCGTTAATCTACACAGCCCACGCCGTGGCCGCCGATGCAGCGCTGAAATTGGCTCTCCGTCACCAGCACCCGCGTGTGCAAAAGGCAGCTCTGTTGCTGCTCGATCAACGGCACGGCAAACTGCTCGAAGCGACTGCGGTCCTCGAACGCGTCTCGGCGATGGATTCGGAGCTGCGCAAGACGGCTCTGCAAATTCTCCAAAAACATCCGGAATGGGTTGAGCACGCGATCGGCTTAGTTCGCGCGCGCCTCACCCAAGACAACCTTGCTCCCGAAGATTTGGAGGCTGCCCGCAACCTCATTGTGGCTTTTCAATCGCAGAGTTCTATGCAGCAGCTTGTCAGTGAAATCTTCAATCGGCGCCTTCCTCCCAAGCGTCTCCAATTCCTGCTAGAATGCCTGGCGGACGTAAGTTTGCGTCAACTCCCGCCGCCCTGGAATGCCGCCATCGCGCAAGCGCTGGAGCATTCCTCCGAACGGATTCGACTGCTAGGCATCCAGTTGGCTCGTTCTTGGCCGGCGCCGGTTCTGGACGAACCGCTCGCTCGGATTGTGGATGATGAACAGGCCAGTGCCACACTTCGGCTCGAGGCCTTGCGCGTGCTTGTTACCCGGCAAGCGGGTCTACCAGACACGCGTTTTCAGTTTCTTCTCGAACATGTCGGACCGGAGGCAAGTCCTGCCTCTCAACTCACCGCCGCCGAAGTGCTTGGACGCTCACGCCTAAAGGACAATCAATTGAAACCGCTGCTCACTAAGATTCGCGGAAATACTCTAGTGTCACCCTCCGCGCTGCTGGCGAGTTTGCTGGACGCTTCCCCAGACCAGTTTGCGTCCGTGGTTGATTACTTCAGGGATTCGGTGAACCGCGGATGGCGGCCAGCCGATGAAGAACTGCAAAAAATTGTTTCGCGAGCTCGCAGCGCGGGTTTCCAACCGAAAGCGGATGCACTTGCCGAATTCCTGAACAAGCGGCGCGGCGAAGAAAGCCAACGATTGGCCGCGTTCGAGCCACTGCTCAAGGATGGCGATGAAACCCGCGGACGAACCGTGTTCCTTGGAGCGAAGGCCGCTTGTTCCACGTGCCATCGCGTCGGCCATCACGGTGGACTCGTCGGCCCGGACTTAACCAAAATCGGCGCGATTCGTTCGGGGCGCGACCTCATCGAATCGATTGTTTTTCCGAGTTCAACCCTGGCTCAAAGTTACGAGCGCCACTCGGCCGTCTTAAAGGATGGACGTGAATTGGATGGCGTGATTGCCCGGCAAACCGGCGATGCATTGGTGCTGCGAGACGCAAGTGGAGCCGAAACCTCTTTGCGAAAGGAAGACATTCAAGAACTCAAACGCTCCAGCGTTTCGCTCATGCCCGAAGGCCTCGACAACGCGCTCACACGTGACGAATTCCGCGACCTGCTCGCGTTCTTGCAGAGTTTGAGATGAGGTGAACTTGAAAGCAGTTCAAACCACCAAAGAGACGAAATACACGAAAGGAAAGGGCTTCAGTAAGCGGCTGATTTCACTTGGTCGGCGAGTTCCTTGGTGTTGAGAATTGATACGTGTTTCGTATCTTTCGTGTCCTTCGTGGTAACAACTTGCGGCGACTCGCCTGGGGCTTTACACCCACTTTTGTCCGCGCGGACAAAAGTGGCTTGGACGCTTTTTCGATCGCTTATATGCATGCAAGAGAATGGCTTGCGTCCAAAACGCGAGCGGTCCACCGTTCAGCACTACGTCCGTTCCGCTTAGTATTAACCAGATTAGTCATCCAGAGACCAGCGTTTGGACCTAATTAGGCATTTAGACTTAACGCAAAGCCGCAAGGACGCGAAGACTCAAAGATTTGAACAGGAATATCTCCGTCGCTGAATACAAGAAACTCAAGCCGGCCAGGAAGAAAATCGTTCATGTGCTTCAGTCATGTCCGGTCAAGGATCTGGCGGTGGAAAAGTTCCGAGATGTTCCCGGTGAGGCGCTGTTATGAACTTCCTGACGGATGCGAACGTTTTGTGGGAAGCCACCCGCCTTTCGCCAAATCCGAGAGTATTGGGCTGGCTCGAAGCACATGAAACCGAACTCTACCTGTCCGCAGTCACGGTTGGCGAACTCCAAAGAGGGATCGCGTTATATCCGCAAAGCCGAAAGCGCACCGGGCTGAGCAGATGGCTGGTGCGCTACGTTCTCGACACGAATATCCTCCTGCGCATGGCAAAGCGCAATCATCCCATGCACCGCGAGGCGCGCGAGTGTGTCCGCACGCTGCTGCGTCGGAAAGACGATATTCAGATCGTTCCACAGGTTGCCCATGAATTTTGAGTGGCGGCGACTCGTCCCATAGCGAACAACGGGCTGGGACTGGCCGTGGACAACGTCAAACGCAAGCTTGAGCGGGCGGAGTCGTTTTTCGAGCTGCTGCCAGACACCCCCGCCATCTATCGCGAGTGGCTTCGTCAGCAAGGCTCAGAAAATCGGGACAAAAATGAGCCATAGGCTCCTTCTCTGGGTCCAATGTGATGGAAGTCTGCGGCAAGCGCTTCTATCGCACCGTTGGCAAGTAAGCGGCGTGAGCTTCGACAGTCTGATCGTATTGCCACACATGAGCTATTCAAACGCCGGCGCAGATGGCCGAAAGCAGCAAGGTGACGCCCATCGATTCCAACTTGAGCTTCGCCTTGGCGCCGGAGACTTTTTGCGTCTTCCAGCCAGTGGCGCGATGAAAAACAGTCACTTCCTTTGCGGCCTGCGAGACGAGCACATATTCATCGAGCGACGCGACGCTGGTGTAAGCAAAAAACTTTTCTCGCTTATCTACCCCTTCGGTGTTGGGCGAAAGGACCTCGATGATGAGTTTGGGATACCGGACGAAGCGCTTGTCCGTGTGCCGTTTGTCGCAAGTAACGACGGTGTCTGGATAATAGTAGCATTCGTCGTTCCGCAAATCGAAGTTCAGTCGAATATCGCCGATGTAAATCTTGCATGGCTTGCCTTTAAGAAGCGGGCTGAGATTCAGCAGGAGGTTTTGCGCGATTTGGTTATGGTCGCACGTCTCGCCTGCCATCGCATAGACCAGGCCGCCCAGATATTCATGGCGAATGTCACTCCTCTCTTCCGCGGCCAGATATTCCTCGACGGTCACATGATCGCTTCGAGTTGCCGTTTGCACACCCTGACCTTGGTCGAAAGTGAGTGAACTGACAAGCCTCAGCCTTCGCAGAAGCGCGGCGCATCTTGCCAGCACCATCCGTCAGAACGCGCGCCGGTCGTAGCGCAGGGTTTCACTTTGCTGTATCGCAGCCAGTCAGCCGCTCTTCGGCGACGGAAGAATGCAGTAGCTGACAGTTGCAGCGCCCCTCTCCCTAACCCTCTCCCCATCCGATGGGGCGAGGGAAAAGACCTGGGCGCTGGACACGCTCGTCCATCAGACATCGAGCACCGCCAAAGCTCGATTCCCTCTCCCCATCGGATGGGGAGAGGGTTAGGGAGAGGGGCAACAACAAATCTGCATGACGTGCGATCATTGGTAACGTAAGTATTACCGTTGATAGTCACGGTCACTATGAAGTCTTTCATTTCTGCTCCAGGCATCGGTCTGTTGGTCTCGATTGCTGTTACCTTCCACTTGGACACGTTCAGGGCGCACGCAGCCGCCGTGGACTTGGCGAAATTGCCGCCGGTGGCCAGCCGCAAGATTGATTTTGCCAAGGATATTCAGCCGTTGTTGGCGCAGAATTGTTACGAATGCCACGGATCGCAGAAACAGGAGCATGGCTTGCGGCTCGACCAAAAGGTTTCAACCCTCAAAGGAGGCGACTCGGGACCGGCCATTGTTCCGGGCAAGAGCGCGGAGAGTTTGCTCGTTCATGCGGTGGCAGGCGCCCGAGATGATTTGAAACGCATGCCGAAAAAAGGCGAACCACTCAACGCGCAAGAGATTGGCTTGATCCGCGCGTGGATCGATCAGGGCGCTGACTGGCCGGACGTTGCCGTTGCGGAAAAAGATTCGAAACAACACTGGGCTTTCAAAGCGCCGGTTCGACCGCCCGCACCCGCAGTCCAAGGCAAGGATTGGATTCGCAACCCGATCGATAATTTCATTCTCGCTCGATTGGAGAAGGAGACGTTGGAACGGGAGAAGGGCAAAGAGAAGGTGAAAGAACAACTCAAACCGTCGCCCGAGGCGGACAAGACCACGTTGCTTCGTCGCTTGAGTCTCGATCTAGTTGGGCTGCCGCCCGCGATTGCGGAGGTGGATGCGTTTCTCGCGGACACCAGCAAAGACGCCTACGAAAAGCAGATCGGACGCCTGTTGAACTCGCCGCATTACGGTGAGCGCTGGGGACGGCATTGGCTGGATGCGGCGCGTTATGCCGATTCGGATGGCTACGAGAAGGACAAGTCGCGTTCGGTCTGGTTTTATCGCGATTGGGTCATCAATGCGCTGAACCGGGACCTGCCCTACGACCAGTTCATCATCGAACAGCTCGCCGGCGATTTACTGGCGAATGCCCGCCAGGACCAAATCGTCGCGACCGGCTTTCTGCGAAACTCGATGATCAACGAGGAAGGCGGCGTGGACCCGGAACAATTCCGGATGGACGCGATGTTCGACCGCATGGATGCGATCGGCAAAAGCGTCCTGGGACTCACCATCCAATGTGCCCAATGCCACAACCACAAGTACGATCCGATCACTCAAGAGGAGTATTACAAACTCTTCGCTTTCATTAATAGCGATCACGAAGCCGAACGGATCGTTTACACAGCCGAGGAACAACGGCGCGTCGCGGATATCACGCGCCAGATTCGCGATCTGGAAGAGGGTCTGCGACACACCGAGTCCGATTGGGCAGAACGGATGGCTCAGTGGGAAACCTCGGTCAAAGACAATGAACCAGAATGGACCGTCGTGCCGACCGAACAGATTAGTGACGGGAACACGCGCTTCTTCTTGCAGAAGGATGGTTCTTCGCTTGGCCTCGGTTACGCGCCAACCAAGTTTACGTTCTCATTTGCCGCCACCAACGCTGCCCCGGTGATTCGGGCGTTCCGGCTTGAATTGCTCACAGACCCAAACTTGCCTTGCAACGGACCAGGCCGATCGTTCAAGGGCGCCTGCGCGCTTACGGAGTTCCGAGTGGAAGCGGCTGATGCGCAAAGCCCGACCAACAAAGTGACTGCGAGATTGGTCGAAGTCTCCGCGGATTTCGCCAACGAAGAGCGCGAACTAGAACCAAACTTTTACGACAAGTCTGACAAACGTCGCGTGACCGGGCCGGTCAGTTTCGCGATTGATGGCAACGATGACACGGCTTGGGGAATCGACGCAGGACCCGGCCGGCGAAACCAGGATCGAAAGGCTGTTTTTGTCGCAAGCACAAACGTGGCCTTTCCAAACGGAACCATCCTGACGTTCCATCTCAAAAACAATCATGGTGGCTGGAACAGCGACGATCACCAAAACAACAACATCGGTCGCTTTCGCCTCTCTATAAGTGCTGCAGCCAACGCCGTGGCTGACCCATTGCCGAAGCGCGTGCGCGAAATCCTGGCGATTCCACGCGACAAGCGGTCGGCCTTTCAGATCGCCGCCGTCTTCAGTTACTGGCGGACCACAGTTCCTGAGTTCAAGGAGACGAACGATAAAATTGAAGCGCTTTGGAAATCGTGGCCCAACGGCTCGACTGCGCTGACCTTAATGGCTCGTGAAGACGCGCGGCCAACGCACTTATTGAAGCGTGGCGATTGGCTGAAGCCGGGCGCATCAGTGAATGCAGGCGTGCCAGCCTTTCTCCATTCGTTGCAAGAAAGTCAGGAACCGCCGCGCCTCATCTTTGCAAGATGGTTGGTGGATCGAAGATCCCCCACGACCGCGCGGGTCATCGTCAATCGTGTTTGGCAAACCTATTTCGGCGCCGGCTTGGTCAGCACTTCCGAGGATTTCGGACTGCAAAGCGAAGCGCCGTCGCATCCCGAGTTGCTGGATTGGCTGGCGGTCGAGTTGATGGATCACGGCTGGAGCTTGAAGCACATCCATCGGCTGATCACGACTTCGGCCACTTACCGGCAATCGTCGAAAGTTACGCCTGAACTTTATGCGAAGGATCAATACAACCGCCTGCTCGCCCGCGGACCGCGTTTTCGCGTCGAAGGTGAAATTGTGCGCGACATTGCACTCGCGGCCAGCGGCCTGTTGAATGCGAAGTTAGGCGGGCCTTCGATCTATGCGCCGGCGCCGGAGTTTCTATTTCAACCACCGGCCAGTTACGCGCCGTTCCCATATAAGGAAGAAACCGGCTCCGACCGTTACCGCCGGGCGCTTTACACCTTCCGCCGCCGCTCGACGCCCTATCCGATGCTGCAGACCTTCGACGCGCCAAACGGCGATTTTTCGTGCGTACGCCGCTTGCGCTCTAACACTCCGTTACAAGCGCTCATGACGTTGAATGAGACGCTCTCGATGGAATGTGCTCAAGGGTTGGCTCTGCGATCGATCCAAGAAGGCGGCACGTCCGATGCCGAGCGGATTACCTATGCATTTCGCCGGACACTCAGCCGTCCTCCTACGACCGATGAAACGAAAACGTTGATCGCGATGCTCGAGCGCCAGCGCGACCGAATTGCCGAAGGCTGGGTGAACGCCTTCGAACTCGCCACCGGCAAAAACGAAAAGCCGGCCAAGTTGCCAACTGGCGCAACCCCGACGCAACTCGCAGCTTATACAGCTGTCTCGCGCGTGCTGTTGAACTTGGACGAAGCGATTACGAAGGAATAGACTTAACCGAACTGGGCCGTGAGCATTAAGGCAACCGCAGTATTCGTAGCGCAGAGTTTCACTCTGCTCTATCGCCGACTTGCAGTCGGCAGCGTGTTCGGGCGTTCCAACGTTTGTGATCTTGCGGGAGCGCCGCAGACTGAAAGTCTTCCAAGTGGCAAGGTGAATGTTGCCCCTCTCCCTAACCCTCTCCATGAACCTAAAGGTAGGGCTGCGGTGCTCCGCAGCCTGCGAACAGCAATCGCGGCGGCGCGGCAACGCCGCCCTACCGACGCAGTGGTTCATGGGTGCAATGAGCGAAATCCTGTTTCGGAGAAATCTCTCCCCATCGGATGGGGAGAGGGAAAAGACCTGGGCGCTGGGCACGTTCGTCCATCAGGCATCGCCCACCGCAAAAGCTCGATTCCCTCGCCCCATCGGATGGGGAGAGGGTTAGGGAGAGGGGCGCTGCAACTGTCAGCTACTGCATTCTTCCGCCGCCGAAGAGCGGCTGATTGTCTGCGATACGGCAGAGTGAAACTCTGCGCTACAACCCATGATCACGCTCGGCGAAACGGTGTCCACTTTGACCAACCGGCCTGAGGAATTACCCCATGAATATCTCGAGTCATGTCTTCAATGAGTACCGCAAGCAAATAACCCGCCGCTGGTTCTTCAAGGAATGCGGTGTCGGACTCGGCGCCATTGCGCTGAGTTCGTTGCTGAATCAAACGCTTTTCGGCGCGGCAGCCAGGCCCAGTCTCAGCAATCCACTGGCGCCCAAACAGCCGCATTTCACGCCGAAGGCTAAGAATGTTATCTATCTCTTCATGGCGGGCGCGCCGAGCCACCTTGACCTATTCGACTACAAACCCGAACTCGCGGCCTGGAATGGGAAACTGCCGCCAGGCGATCTTCTAAAGGGTTACCGGGCTGCGTTCATCAATCCGAATTCGAAACTGCTTGGTCCGAAGTTCAGGTTCGCCAAGTACGGCCGATCGGGCGCCGAGTTGTCCGAGCTCTTGCCGCACTTGGCCAGTGTCGTTGACGAGATCGCCATTGTGAAGTCGATGCACACGGATGCGTTCAACCATGCGCCCGGCCAAATCTTCATGAACACCGGATCGGTCCAATTCGGCCGTCCGAGCATGGGCGCGTGGGTTACGTACGGCCTTGGGAGCGACTCCCAAGACTTGCCAGCTTACGTTGTTTTCAGTTCCGGCAGCAAAGGCACTAGCGGCGGAGCGTCGAACTGGGGCTGTGGATTCCTGCCATCCGTTTATCAAGGAGTGTTGTTCCGCAACCAAGGTGATCCCATTCTTTACCTTTCCAATCCGAAAGGCGTCGATGCCGAGATGCAGCGCGATTCGCTCAATACGTTGAAGCGTCTCAACGCGACACGGCTCGATGTCGTGGGCGACCCAGAGATTGCGACACGTATCAATTCCTTTGAGATGGCCTATCGCATGCAGACCAGCACCCCGGAACTGATGGACATCTCGAAAGAATCGAAGGCCACTCTCGAAATGTACGGCGCCGAGCCCGGCAAATCATCGTTCGCCAACAATTGCCTCTTGGCCCGGCGGTTGGTCGAACGCGGCGTGCGCTTCGTGCAACTGTTCCACGAAGCTTGGGACCAACACGGCAATTTGACTAAGGACTTGCGGAAGAATTGCCAAGATACCGACAAGGCCTGCGCGGCGCTGGTTAAAGATCTAAAACAGCGCGGCTTACTGAACGACACGCTCGTAATTTGGGGCGGTGAGTTTGGGCGGACACCAATGGTTCAAGGGGGCAATGATGGCCGCGACCACCACCCGAATGCATTCACAATGTGGCTGGCTGGTGGCGGTGTGAAATCCGGCCTTTCATTTGGCGAGACGGATCAGTTCGGGTTCAACGCCGTGCGCGACAAAGTGCACGTTCACGATTTGCACGCCACGATTCTCCACTTGCTGGGCTTTGATCACACAAAGCTGACCTATCGCTTTCAAGGCCGTGATTTCCGGCTCACCGATGTGCACGGCGAACTTGTCGAGAAATTGTTGGCGTAGCGACATGCAGCAAAGTTGCCGTTCTTGCTCACCAACACCTGGTCGGAGAAGGCCCAGGCATATTGGATCGGCGCCTTGTTGGATTCTTGCTCTTGATCATGCTCTTGCTCTTGCTCTTGCTCTTGCTCCCCATCGAACCCGGCAAGAGCAAGATCACGAATCTCTGCTTCGAGTAAATCGGCCGGATCGACTGTGCATTGACTAAACTATGAATCTAAAATGCGCGAAGTGCGGCTCTGACAAAATCATTCCCTTTCTCGGCATGATAGACCAAGGGCGATACGTGGATGGCAGCTTGAAGGCTTGAGCAGCGTCGAAACTTATCCTTTCTCCGACGTCGAATTGTCACGGCGCCTCGAACGAGCTGAGGCCGAGGCAGGCGCGAGGTTTGTCGAGGCAAGAGCGAAAGTGTTTCCAAAGATCGGATCGACATGGATCGAAATGGCCGGTGCTTAAGCTATGTTCGACGGCGTCTCTTCACCTGTGACGCAAACGTTTGGATTAGGATTGTTCGAGCCGGCGACGGCTGAGGTTCTGGACGGCATTGAACGCTTCTTTAGAGATCGGCAGGCGCCCGTTTTTCATGAGGTCAGCCCGCTGGCTGGCTTAGCGCTGGTAACTTCGTTGAACGAGCGTGGTTATGAACCAGTCGAATTGACCAGCGTGATGTACCGGCCGATCCGTAGCCTGATCGAAAAGCACCAACCGTCGAACGAGCAAATTCAGGTGCGGCCCGTTGGCTCTGATGAAGGAGACGTTCTCTCGCAAACAATCGTCAAAGGCTGGAGCGATTTTCCCGAATACATCGATTACCTGCAAGATATGACGCCGGTCTGGACAAATCGAAAGGGTGGTGTCTCGTTCCTCGCCGAACTGGAGGGGCGGCCCATTGCAGCCGGCATGCTAAGTTTAGCGGGCGCCTGCACTATTCCTGAGTAACGCAAGCAGGGCGCCCAACTCGCGTTGTTGAATCGACGCTTGGGTTATGCCGCCGAGCACGGCTGTGACATCGCGATGATGTGCGCGCTTCCCGGCAGCGCATCGCAACGCAATGCCGAGCGCCACGGCTTCCGCATTGCATATACCCGGACTAAGTGGCGCTTAAAGCAGAGCCACGTTTCGACGTGAAGCGCAGCATTATTCGGGAGCTCCAGCTCGTTTTACGTCGCTGACGTAACAGACGTCGGCGAAA
The DNA here is from genome assembly GCA_016871515.1 of Verrucomicrobiota bacterium. Lineage (GTDB taxonomy): Bacteria > Verrucomicrobiota > Verrucomicrobiia > Limisphaerales > SIBE01 > SIBE01. The sequence goes on along the minus strand of VHDE01000001.1, from coordinate 90,967 downwards.
GACATGAACTCCTGCAATTTCATAGTTATTGGCGGTGGCGCGTCCGGTTGCGCTTTGGCAAGTGCGCTATCAAAGAAGGGAAAGACTCTGCTGTTGGAACGGGGCAAGCGCACGGAAGAAGAACCCCTCACTCAAACGGGAGCCGGTTGGCCCGCAGTCCGCGGTGGCTCGGCCACAAATCGCCAGCAAACGAAAGCCGGCAGCTGGGTCCTCACCGGAAGCGTCCGCGGAGGCGGAACTTCGATCAACGCGGGCGTGTTTCTCAAGGAACCGGACGGCCATTTCTTCAAGGATCCGCCGGGCAGGATGCCTCGGCTCTGCGGCAGGCAGGATGCCCGCCGCTACGATGTGCCGGCCACTTCCGGATGCACCGGACCGCATGCCGACGCATCGCGGCACCACTCCGTCGAAGCGCAGAGTTTCGCTGTAATTCTGAATTTTCAATCTGCAGCGGTTTCGCATGATCCCACGTGACGATGAGACGCCGGACGGCTGGGTCACCAGGCATCACGACGCCTTAACACGCGCTTTCTTAAACTTCCAACCGTAGAGGAGGCGGCCGTAAAAGTTGAACCAGCCGGCGGCTTCGCGATCGTTGAAGGGGTAGTCGGCGCCCAGTTGTCTTGCGGCGGCGAGGCCGGTCACGAAGCACGTCTCCTGGCTGTTCATCAAGGTGTGCGCGCCGCAGTGCCAGGAACGCCTTTTGCCCTGGACGAAACGAAACAGCGGCACGAGAACCGCAATGTGAAAAACGTCGTGCACAATATGCTGGAACCACCATCTCTTGAGGACCTTCTTCGGATCGATTTTGCTGATGGGGTTGTAGGTCGCCAGGCACGCCTTGTCAGATCGCTTCGCCCATGGCTGCTGGTTGTGCATGATATAGGTGATTTCGTAATTGTCCGTGGTGCAACTTTTGAAACACGCCGAGTGGCTCGCAAGATTGCGCGGAGAAGTGGAGGCTGCGTTTGGCCAGAATCCCGCCGACTCCTTCGAATCGCTTCAGGAACTGAAGATTCTCGATGCGGGGAGGAAAGGCCGGCGCGGCATGGATGACATGGTGTTTGGCAAACGACCCTCTCGCACTGATGCAAGAGCTGGCGGCGCGTTATGGGCGGACGTTTCGGATGTCATTGGTGAACGGACCGGGTGTCGCAACCGGTGATCCAGCGTTGATCGCGGAGGTTTTTGGGGGCGAGTCCGATCTGTTCCAAGCCCCCAACGAAATTGTCACACCCCTCCTGGGAGAACGATCGATCGTCCTCGCAACCGGAGCGCGGCACAAACGAAAGCGCCAGTTGATGATGCCGCCATTCCACGGATGCCGGATGCGCGCTTACGCAAAGATCATTACTGATGCGACGGTGCGTCACGCAGGCAGCCTCGTCGAGGGAAGCGAAGTGGCGATACTCGATATGACGCAGCGGATTTCTCTCGAAGTTATCGTCCGCGCAGTGTTCGGAGTGCAAGATGCGGCGCGCGTCGAACGCTTTCGCGACGTTATCACCAGCAACGTCGCGGCCTTTCCGGCTTGGCGCATGTTCCTGCCTGTTTTGCATCGGACTTTCTTCGCGCCTTGGGCGCGTTACCAGAAAAGCGTGCATGCGCTCGCCGCCCTATTGCGCGAAGAGATCGTTCGTGGGCGAGCCACGCGCGATGCGGACCGTCAGGACATTCTTTCCCTCTTGCTCGGCGCGCGGGATGAAAATGACGAACCGATGTCCGATGACGAAATTGTCGATGAATTACGCACCCTGGTGATTGCCGGGCACGAGACGACTGCCACAACACTGGGCTGGGCGCTCTGGCGGCTCCATCGCCATCCAGAAGTTCTCGAGAAGCTCCGCGGCGAGATCGCTAACTGTGGCCAAGAACCCGAGGCACTATCGAAGCTCCCATTCCTGAGCGCTGTTTGCGACGAGACCCTCCGCCTGCATCCCATCGTGCCGTTCATGCGGCGCCGCCTCACTCGCGACGCTGCTTTGCGGGGCCATGACTACCCCGCGGGAACAGTCTTTCATCCCGTGATCTTCACCACGCACTTCGACCCCTTGATCTTCCCTGATCCCTGGTCGTTCCGGCCCGAGCGTTTCCTGAACAAGAAATATTCGCCCTATGAGTTTTTCCCTTTTGGCGGCGGAGATCGGCGTTGTATCGGCGCCGCGTTTGCCAATTACGAATTGCAAATCGCGCTCGGCACGCTGTTGAGCATGCACCGATTCCGGCTCGAGTCGGACGCAGCCATTCGGCCTTTCCTCAATGGCGTGACGCTGCGTCCGGCGGGAGGAATTACCTTGCGGCATGAAGGCTGCCGGGAACGCAAGCCATAGAGGTGAGCGGAATGGCGGAGATTTGCCTGGATCGGCAGCGATGAGATTCGTCCCTTTCTCCTTTAAGTCTCGTTAGAAAACCGGCGGCCGGCCGCCAAGGCGTTTACGTCAGAATATCATGCGCGACTCGCGCTTCGTCCGTTGGCCCGATCAACCGGTTATTCAATCCCTGGTAGGCAAAACTAGACTTGTGCGGATCGAGGCCTAGGCAGTGAAGGAGAGTTGCTTGAAGATCGCGAATGCTCACTTTGTTTTCAACCCCGTAATAACCGATGTCGTCGGTTGCTCCGTAGGCCAGCCCAGGTTTGATCCCGCCGCCGGCCATCCACATTGTAAAGGCGTGCGGATGATGATCGCGCCCAATGTATCCTTTCTTCAATTCAGTTCGAACGTTGTTTTGCATCATCGGCGTCCGCCCGAACTCGCCTCCCCAAACAATCAGCGTCGAATCGAGAAATCCGCGGGAGCGTTCTTCAGCTTGACAGGTTCGATGGCTCCATCGCGTTTCTCCCACGCGACAATCAGTTCGGAAACGACGACGTTGCGATCAGCGCTGTTCCTGCCCGGTCCTTTCACTCCTTCATCGTTGAGCAACTCGATCCGCATCGCGCTCAGCAGTTCGTTTGGCGCCGCAACGTGGATCACGTTCGTCTCGGCCTCGGGAAACACTCCAGAAACCGCGATGCTGCCGTCCTCGCGAGCTGTCAGCGATGATCCGCCAATTCCCGCGCCCGAAATAAACTTAAGTGGCGTCCAGGGATTTGGTGCGGCGATTTTCCTTCCCCACGCCGCCTGACCTTCTGCCTGGGCCGGTGACTTCGCCCAAAATGCTTCGCGCAAAGTTGACAGCTTCGATTCCATTGCGAGAATCTGCGATTCGGTGGCATTCGGAAGCAAGTCGCCCGCTAATTGCTCGCGAGTAAACTGATCGTACGGCATGTCTGTATCGAAGGCGTCGATCACCCAATCGCGGCACCTCCAGATCGAACGCGCCTGATCCTTTTCGTAGCCTTTGGTATCCGCGTAACGCGCTAAATCCAGCCACATGCGTGCCCAATGTTCTCCGAAGTGCTCCGACGCTAAGAGGCGGTCCACGAGCTTTTCATAGGCGTTTGGCGAGTTATCCGCGACAAACGCGTCGGCTTCCTATAGCGTCGGCGCCAATCCAATGAGGTCGGGTGAAAGTCGGCGAACGAGAGCCTGCTTGCTTGCCTCGGGTTCTGGCGACATGCCATTTTTCTCCAGTTTCCCGAGAACGAAGTAATCGATGGGATTCCGCAACCAACTCGTGTCCCTCACAGTTGGAAGCGGTGGCCGCTTTGGCGGCGTGTAAGACCAGTGCACCGCATACGGCGCTCCCTCGCGAATCCAGCGCGTGATCATTTCACTCTGATCGGTGGTTAACTTGTGGCCCGATTTCGGAGGCGGCATGACCTCGTCCGGATCGGTGGAGGTGATTCGCCGCACAACCTCCCTCTTGCCGGCATCGCCAGGAACAATAGCAGGACCACCTTCGCGTTGTGCCTTGGCGGCTTCGGACTGATCGAGTCGGAGCTTTGCTTTTCGAGCGTTTTCGTCGGGTCCGTGACAGGCAAAGCAATTGGCTGAGAGAATCGGCCGTATGTCGCGGTTGTAATCGACCGACTCAACAGCAACAGCGGTCAACCCCAAACACCAGACGAGCCCAACACAAACGATCTTCAGACACTTCAACATCGATGACTTCGAAAATAATCGGTTTGGCGTCCATTTAGCAAGTGCGCCAACGTCGTCCGTATGGGAGCGCGGACCGCCGAGTCCGCGTGTCAGACGATTAAATAAAGCGAAGAAACGCGGGGACTTGGCAGTCCGCGCTCCCATTGCTTACCCTTCGATCTCGATATCAAACTCACCCACCGGTATGCGTGTCGATTCGCCCAAGTCAATATCGTAGCGCCTTCGCCAGCGCATTAGCGCCAGCAAAAACTCGAGCCAGCTTCGCTCCGGAACGGAGAGCGTCGAATTGGATAGAACTTCTTCCGTCCATTCCATGTCCTCCCAAGTTGTCCGTCCGGCGGGCATTTGTCGCAGCCGCGCGAGTTCAGACTTCCAAACGCAAATCCGGCTGTCCCAACTGCCACTGACGAGCATTCGGCCATCAGAACTAAAGCAGAGGCACTGCACGCGGTCGCGATGCTCATCAAGAACCTTCAGCGGAGCCCCACCAGGAACACTCCATAGACGCACCGTACCGTCCGCTCCCCCACTGGCCAGTACTTGGTCATCCGGACTGAACGCCAAACATGTCACCCAGCCTGAGTGCCCATCCATTGTCCCGGTGGCGACGAGCGTATCGATGAGTTCCCCAGACGGCATGCTCCAGAGCCGCACCGTCGAGTCCCAACTGCCGGTGGCCAGCACTCGTCCGTCGGCACTGATCGCCATGCAACTGATATCATCGCGATGCCCTTTCAAGCGGCTTAGCCGCGTTCCGTCTGTGACACTCCAAAGCAGGACGGATCGATCTTTGCCTGCGCTGGCCAGCGTCTGACCATCCGGACTGAATTGCAGGCAATTCACCATTGCCTTATGTCCGCGCAACGTTCCCCTCGCCTGTCCACTGGGCAGGCTCCAAAGACGAACCTGATTGTCGTAACTTCCGCTGGCCAAGAAGCGGCCGTCGGGACTGACGGCCAAACAACTGACAATATCCGAATGTCCCTTCAAGACGGTCAACGCTTCGCCGGAGGGCATCTTCCACAAACGCACGGTTTGATCAGCGCTTCCTGTTGTTAGGAGGCGGCCATCCGGAGTGAAGGCGAGGCAATGAATATCGCCGCTGTGACCTTCCAATCGTTTCACCAACGTTCCGTTTGGATAACTCCAGAGATTGGCGGTGTGGTCCCGGCTTCCGGTTGCGAAGAGCATTTCATCGAGACTGAGCGACAGACAAGCGATCCAATCTGCATGGTTGCTCAGAGTTTTGGCGGGTTGCTTGTCGAAAAAATCCCACAAACGCACGGTAGCGTCGTTGCCCGCGCTAAGGAGGGTCCGTCCATCCCGGCTGATGGCCACGCAACTGACATGATCCGTGTGTCCTTCCAGTGGCGCCGCGCAACGCATCAACCTGCCGAGAAAAGGCGGCTCCTGATTGCACAGCAGCGCCAAGTCCATCAATCGGGACAAGCCATCTCGTTCGCGCTTATCGTCCGGCCTCCAATCGCTTTGTTTAAGTTGAACGAGCAAACGAACGCTCCAATTGGCCGAGGTCACCTGCGCCAGACGCCACATTTCGGGCCAGCGTTCGCTTTCCACGAGCACAGCCAACGCGGCTTCCCATTCCTCGTCCGTCATCTCGTTAAGCCGCCGGTCCTGTCGGCCGCCGGCAATGACCGCAATCCACTCCGTTCGTCCGGCGCGACGGGCCTTCTCTGCAATGCGACAGCGCAGTGTTTTATCCGCCGCCTCGTAAGCTGCGCCAAGCAATCGCTGATCGAAGTCGAGGCTCGCGTATTGCTCCCACTGATCCGTCAGAAAATAGAACAACGCCCGCGTCGTGGGATTTGCTGGAGCATATCGCGCGGTTACAACAATCTCTCGGGCCAATGGCTGTTCACGTTCGAGGACAAGACGGCAGAGAGCCTCCTGCGCTTCGACCTGCTTTAATTGGTGCGCGGCGGTGAAGGCGCGTTCGGCGATCACTGGATCAACATCCTGACAGGCCTGGACCAAGGGTGGAACGATGTCCCCACGCCCTGATGTTACGATTTCAATGCGACCTAACTTCAAAGCCGAAAGCACTCGTGCCCGAGCCGGCCCGCGCGAGACAAAGCCACCTTGCGCCAGGACATCGGCCAAAATCACCTCGCGTTTAGCGCTCCACCGCAAACAAAGCGCGTCGATGGCGGCGGCATTGCGCAACCGTGGCAACAACAGCCGCGCTTGCCGCGCAATATCAATGTCGGAGTCGTGGCACGCTTCAACGAGAGGATCGACAATCTCCGCGCCTGTCTCGACAAGCTCCTCAATTCGGTGCGCGCGCAACGCCGTCAGAACTTTCACCTGAGCCGGCGCTGAGCCCATCCAACCTTGTTCTCTGAGGAATGCTGCCAACGCGGGATGCCGCAGTTCGGCCCAGACCGCACACACGCTGTCAATCGAACGTTGGTCGGTCAACCGTCGCAGGGCGATCAACCCTGCCCGGCGCACGGATTCAAACTCACTTTCGGCGACCGCTTGCGCTAGGAAGCGAATGCTTTCAGGCGAAGCATCCCTGGCTAGTGCGCGCACAGCCCAATATCGCGACAAAGCTCCTATCAACGGTGTGCCATTGCGAAGCTGTGCGCGGCACTGTTCTAGATGCTTTGCGTCCATGTGCGCGGTAATTACCTATACCGTACCGCGCAGGAATCTGAATGGAAATCCGTTCGGTAACGGTGCATCCGGATATTATGCACCGGTGCTTACAGTGAGTGCTGAACTGCCGGCCCACTACTCACCGGCTCTTCGTGATCTCGTCCGCAAGCTTGCCGGCATCGTACACCTTTCGCAACGCCTCGATGATGGACTGGGAATGGACTGAGATGGCGCGGGCTAGCAGATCCGTATAACTGTAATCGAGCGCGAGCGAATAGATGTTCCCATCAAAGATCAGACCCACAACTTCGCTTTGGCGATTGATGACCGGGCTGCCGGAATTGCCACCGATAATATCCGCCGTGCTGACAAAGTTGTACGGAGTTTTCAAATCGAGCTTGCCCTTCCGTTTCACCCACGCCGGCGGCAAATCGAACGGTGGTTTGTACTTTTGCTGCCCGGCGCGTTCATAAAGGCCGGCAAAGGATGTTTGAAAGGGAATGCGCCGCCCATTTTCCTCGTAGCTCTTCACAGCTCCGTAGGCGAGACGCAAGGTGAATGTCGCATCAGGGTACGTGCTCGTGCCTTCGACCGCGAACCGCGCTTTGCCGATTTGCGCGTGCGCTTGCTGTTTGATTTCGTTCTGAGTCTCGACAATTTTCCGCGCCGCCCGCGCTTCCGCATCGACCAATTGCGCCAGCTTGATCATCGGATCGTTCGAAGCGTCGATGGCCGCTTTGCCTTCCGCATAGAGCTTCTTCCGCACAGCAACATCCTTGACCTTCGTCCCGCTCACCAACTCCCCTGCCCTCGCTTGGGGAGACTTGCCCATCAGAACTTGCTGAACCAACGGATCCTTGTAACCCAGTTGGCTGATCATCCAAGTCAGCGCATCGGCCAATTTTAATTGCTCGAAATCATCATAAAGCGGTTCCTCGGAGAAAAGCTGGAATTCGAGCGATTCACGGCCGGACTCGCCAAATTCACGCAGCCGCTCACGATTTGGCTTTGGCCGTTCTTGGGCAGCTCGAACCAAGGTGCGCGCAATGCTAAAGAGCGTGCTTCGAAAGGCGTCGCCGCTCTCGAGCAAGTTAAACCGGACGGCGTGCTGCCCGATAGCCTTTTGCGCTTCCTCAATCCGGTCCCACGCTGAAGCAGCGTCCTTGAATTGCGGGTTATCCTTGACTGCTTGCTTCAATTTCTCTTCGGCGGCCTTTTTGCTTTTGATCAAATTGGCATCAAGCAACGCCGCCTGTCCGCCATTGAGCGCCTTGCGGCTGTTTTGTACCCCGAACAATTCTTCCTTGGCTCGCCTTGCGTTCTCGGCATCGCGCGCACTGTAGGCCGTTAACAACACCTCCATGCGATAAAGCCGGCTTAAGATGTAAGGCAACCGCTGATCGCGCTGATATTCCAACTCAGCCACGGTCATCAAGCGGCTCGTTCGGCCCGGATGTCCTGAAACGAAGATCAGCTCGTTCTCGGCAGCTCCCGCTTTGCTCCATTTAAGGTAATGTTCGATCTTGGCCGGCTTATCATTTTCGTAAGCGCGGAAAAAAGCCACATCAAGGTCGAAGCGTGGGTATTCAAAGTTGTCGGGGTCGCCGCCGAAGAAGGCAATCTGCTGTTCGGGAGCGAAAACCAACCGCACATCGGTGTACTTCTTGAAACGGTAGAGATGATATTGGCCGCCTTGATAAAGGGTCACGACGTCGCTGCGCAGCCCGGTTTTATCGAGCGATTCCTTTTCAATTTCCGCGATTATCGCCCGGCGCGCCAGAAAAGCTTGTTCCGCGGTCATCTCAGCCTTTACCACTGCGTTGACCCGGTCGGTTACGTTCTCGATGCTCATGAGAACGTTCAACTCGAGGTCATGACACCGCTTCTCCTCGGCGCGTGTCTTTGCATGAAAACCATCTCGGTAATAATCGTGATCCTTGTCGCTCAGTTTCTGGAGACAATCAGCGCCCACATGATGATTGGACATTACCAAACCCTCCTCGGAAACGAACGATCCCGAGCCGCCGCTATTAAAGCGCACGGACGCTTTTTGCAGATGTTCCAGCCATCGATCGGTAAGGTCGAATCCATACCGCTCCTTGATTAGCTTGCGTGGCGGATCATTGAACAGCCACATGCCTTCATCAGCGCGGGCTGCCGACAAAAGCGACCACGCGATTAGGATCGCGGCCATCTGTAAACGAGAGATCATTTGATTTGATTTGATTTGATTTGATTTGATTTGTGATTCGAGAATTCGAGGTTGTCGAAACCTTAGCTCTAATGAAGCGCTCGATTTTGCAGGTGTATAGCGCGCCTGCCTTCGTGCGCGACGCAGACTTTCAGTCTGCGTTACGCCAAACACATCCTTCACCTTCATGGCCTCGACAGTCAAGACGCGATCCGAGAACTCGCCCTAAAATCCACCTGCCAATTGTTTGCCTATACAAAACAGCTTGCTGTTTGTGCGAATGAAAAGCTGGCCTTGGGCTGCCGGGATGGATGAACGCGTTTCGTTATCTCCAGCCTCACCCATTGAAATCGCGTTGAGAACTTTGCCTTGATTCGCATCAACGACGATCACATCGCCGCTAAATCGCATGAAATAAATCTTCCCATCCGCTCCGGTGGGTGACGATTCGATCTTCCCGCGGCCTGGCAAAGCCTCGATGGTCCACTTGATTTTTCCGGTTTTCGGCTCCACGCGCGAAAGAGCACTCCTGTTTTCACCGCCTGCATCGCCAACAATGAAAAAGTCATCTTGATAGAACAATGGCGTCGGCACATCCGAGGAAATCGCAGAATTCCTTTCACTTTTCCAAGCGATAGCCGAGTCATTGAGCAAGCCCGAACCTCCCGCTTTGATCGCGTAAATCGGATCTCTCTTTGGCGCGCAGACTAATATGACTCCCGCGCCGGCGATAGGCGAAGGCACCAAGCGCCAATGGCCGATCCGTGTCGGATTCCATGTCCCCCAACGCCAGAGCTCTTTGCCCGTCCCAGGATCGTGCCCGGTCAGATCATCGCCACCAACGACAAGAATCTCTTTTCGTCCGTTGAATTCGAATGGAACTGGCGTTGAGAACGCTTCCAGAGATTCGGCGACCGCCTGGCTCGGACGAACGTGGCGCCACAAGGTTTTGCCCGACGCCGGATCGACGGCCAGCAAGTACGATTCATTCGGCCCGTCGGTGCGGCCACGCCCTCGAACCGGAACATTGCGCTGGAGAACTTGCACATAGAGTTTGCCGTTATGGAGGAGAGGGCTGGCGGCAAAGGTCCATTGAAACGAAAAGTCGCCGTAATCCTTTTGAATATTCCGCGCCCAGAGTTGTTTTCCGGCGAGATCATAGGCGGCCAATTCTCCGTTTCCGTAAAAAAATACAACCAGCTTGCCATCTGTAACCGGCGAAGGAGACGCATAATTGCTCTTCTCATCACGCCGATAGCCGACGCTAGGCTGATGTTGCCAGAGGACTTTGCCGGACTTTCGGTCGATACAAATTGCTTTGAGTGTTTTGTTCTGCTCATCCCCCGATGGGACGAAAACCTGATCACCCCAAATCACGGGTGTGGCAGCGCTCGGTCCGGGTAAATCGGTTACCCATAAAACATTTTCGGTCTTGGACCAGGCGTCTGGCAGGTTCTTTTCGCTGGAAGATCCGTTAAAGTTTGGGCCGCGCCATTGAGGCCAGTTCTCAGCAAAGGTCAGCGCCGCGAAGCCGCATAGGATGGAGAGGAATGTTAGAGATCGCAATAGTTTCATAGCACGTTCCTAAGTGTCGATTGATTAAAAACTATGTTCATTATCCGGAAAATCAAAACTCGGAAACCAAAAATTGCCATTTGCCCGTGCGCACGGCGCCTGGATTGTGATTTGGGACTCAGCAAAGCGTGCAGTTCGAAGACTTCCTGTTTCATGGTCCGAGGCGCTGGACCGACTTCGCTCCAGCCGAGTCCGGCGCGGTCATACGCGCACATTCTCACCCGCGACGACAAAAGGTCCCGAACGCGAGACCAGTCTTTGGAAGATCCGCCGCCGCCCGATTCGAAAATGACCGTTGGACTTCCGTTAGTTGGGCGGTGCAATGAAAATGGCGCTTGTGGCCGCCAATATCTACCAGGATGCCGGGAGCTGGCCCGCGTGAAGACGTTTGCCCCATTCGCCAGTTCAGGCGACAAACCGAATAGAGTTAATAAAATCCCGACACCGAACTTCGCGAGACGTAATGTTAGGTTCACTATTTCATATTTGCGGCACTCCGGAAACCAAGAAAAATCAACACCGGCAGATTTCAGGAACAGGTTCATGCTGTTCATGCTGCTCGGCGAAGAAAAAATGTTGTGCAACCAATTCGTCTAGAGATATCGTCTCAGTAATTGAACCTGAGAGCGCGTCACCGAATAGTTAAACGTGTCCAAAGCACGGGCGGTGGATGTACGCGAGCAGGGTCAGCCTCCGCGTGGAGGCAAGCAAATTCACAAACCAGAACCGTTGAGTAATATGAAAAAACTCCTCACCCTCGCAGTGAGCGCCGCTGTCGCCGTCAGCGTTTTTGCCGGTGAGTTCCCTGATATTACGATCAAGGACCTCAGGACAGCGATCGAGGCCAAGAAAGTAACCGTCATCGACGTCAATGGAAGAGGCTCTTGGAGGAAAGGCCGCATTCCGACGGCGATTGACTTTGCCAGTCATAAAAACGACTTGGCCAAAGTCTTACCCAAAGACAGAAGCGCACTGGTCGTCGCGTATTGCACCGGACCTACCTGAATGGCGTATCAAACTGCGGCCCGTGCGGCCAAGGATCTCGGTTATACCAATGTGAAGCACCTTTCTGCCGGAATCACTGGTTGGAAACAAGCCGGGGAGAAAATAGAGTCCGGCGACGAGAAGAAGGATTCCAAGAACTAACCTGTTTGACGCTTTCCTGAAAGGCGCCTCGGCCGATAGCGGAGGCGCCTGTTTTTTTCTAGCCGCGGATGGCTAATTTGAGCTCGCTCCTGAATTGGTGATCTTATTGAATCCTAGGGACAGGGATCGTGGACGGCCCCAGACTTAAGATCGTTTCATGGATTTGCGATTTCAGATTTGCGATTTGCGATTGAACGCAGCGCCTCCATCGGATCGACTTTCGCGGCTCGGCGCGCCGGCAACCAGATAATCTCAAAGTCGTTGTTCGGTTGTGGGAATCAGATGTCCCACTCGTGGGAAAAATATAACTTAAGTTCAGACGAGGATTTGCACTCCGCTCGATCCGCGCTTGTCATAACACAACCATACGCAGTACTTTCCGATTCTGAAGTATCGCATCGCCATCTTCGATTTTGACGGCACGCTGGCGGACACGCTGCCGTGGATGCGCAGTATCTTTAACGAATTGGCCGACGAGCAGGGCTTCAGGCGAGTCGAACTCAGCGAATACCACCGCTATCGCGACCTTCACGGAGCGGCTCTGCTGCGCGAGTTGGGTTTGCCACTGCGGAAACTGCCCCGCGTCATGAACAGTATGCGCCGGCGAATGGCCGACCACAGAGGTACGTTGTCCCTCTTTCCCGGGATTGCCGACGCGTTGCATCGCCTGGCGGTGAGCGGAGTTCAGCTGGCTATCGTGAGCTCCAACTCGCGTGAGAACGTGGAACGCTTTCTTGGAAGGGACAACGCCGGATTGATTGGGTGCTATGCGTGTGGCGTTTCGATGTTTGGCAAAGCCTCGAAGCTGCGTCAGGTCCTGCGTCGGAGCGCAGTGCAGCACCAGTATGCGATTTACATTGGCGATGAGATTCGCGACGCGGAGGCAGCAAAAGCAGCCGGAATCGCTTTCGGCGCGGTGACATGGGGTCAACACAGTCAGGAAGCACTGCGCGCGCAGCGTCCGGCGGAAATTTTTGCCACAGTCGCTGATATGAGCGACAAGCTTTCCTGAATATTGCCAGCGGCCGCCCCGCGAGCCGTCACTGTACGAGTGGGATTGGGACAGTCTCCGGCGCGGTAATCGGAGCGCGGATGCCCACATCGGCGCAGTTTCGATGCGACCTCTTACATCGCGGATGTGGGCATCGGCGCACCTGTACCAGCGTCCCAATGTGGTCTGTTTCGATTTAGGACGGCCGCAAACTGCCGTCGCGGACTTCCCATCGCGCGAGGCCGGCGCCTTGGCCAGGCGACCAGTTCTCTTCGGTGGCGGTCATGAAGACCTGGCTTCGCGATTGATGAGCCAAGTGCAGCAGGGGCAGAAAGGCATTGCGGCGGTTGACATCAAGCTCCCCCATAATGTCATCCACAAGCAAGATCGGCGGTGTGCCATGCAATTCAGTCAGATATTCGGCTTGCGCAATCTTCATGGCGATGGCCACGGAACGCTTTTGGCCTTCGCTGGCGAATTGCGCGGCGGACTGATCGGCGACCATCAGGCGCAATTCGTCCCGGTGGGGTCCAATGAGAGTCGAGCGATACAACTGTTCGCGCGGACGTGACCGCGCCAGTTCAACGGCGAAATCCTGCTTTACGGCCGGATCATATTCCACACGCAACTCCTCATGGCCGCCAGCAATGCGACGGTAAGCGCTGTTCACCAGAGGCGAAAGGCGCGGCATCAGTTCATGACGAAGACAGATGAGGCGCTGTCCAACATTGATGATTTCGCGCGTGAAACTTTCCAACGTTGCTTCATCGGAGGAGCGCTGTTTCAAGAGAGCATTCCGGGAGCGAAGCGCTCGAACGTAACGCTGCAAGAGAGGGAGGTAGGTGGGATGCGTCTGGGCGAGCAACAAATCCATAAAACGCCGGCGCCGGCTGCCAGGGCCTTTCACGAGTTGCAGATCTTCCGTGCAAAAAACGACGGCGCGAAAGGTCCCGTAATAATCTCCCACCTTCGACACGGCCTGTCCGTCGAGGCTCAACTTCCGTTCTTGAGCTGACCAATACATTTTAATGTCGTGCTCATGCTGTCCGACGATGCGTGCGCCGACAAAGAAACCCTTTTCTCCGTGCCGAACCATTTGTGCGTTCCCGACGCCGCGAAAGGAGCGGAGCGTGGCCAGGAGATAGACGGCTTCCAACAAGTTGGTTTTTCCCTGCGCGTTGTTGCCCATCAACAGGTGAAGACCCGGTTGAAAATCAACGTCGAGCCACCGGTAATTCCGGAAATCTCGCAGCCGCAAGTGAGCCAAATGCACGGAAAGGAATTACCCGCTCAATCATCGAAAGGCAGGCTTTTTTTCGGGTTGCATCGAGGTCCTTAACGGCTTTTACGCAGTCAGCGCAGTCAGGTCTTCGCGCTTGACAATTAGCCGGGTTGCCGAAGAAACATCACCCCTTAGTGCGTTGTCGGGTCGGGCATCTTCAATAGGGGTCCCCAGAATCGCATTACAGTTAGAACGCAATCAGCTCTGCGCGCGGCCATGTCCAATCTATGACTAACCGGCGCGTTATCATTGATTAGTTTTGCAGCACTAAAATATGAGCGATACATCGCTGGGAAAAGCATCGCCACACATGGGTTACGGCTCGATGGCCGGCATTATTATTGCCGCGAGTGAACGTTTCTTGGGATGGTTCCAGATGTCCATTCAATCGTCAGTTGCCAAGGGCGCATCCGCATCGCTGCCCGACGACTTTCTGTCGCAATTCCTGGTTGAGGCTGATGCTTTTGCCACTAGTTGTTGCCGGGAACTGGCCACTATGCTGCGCGAGACTTCAACTCAGGCAGAACTGCGCGAAACATCTGAGCCCGTCCTGGCGAAGCTCATCCGAAACCGATGCCTTGACGCGCTGGACAGCATCCTCGTGGGCTATGTGGAAGTGCTGATGGAACTGCGGATTAATCTGGGGGGTGTTCAGGAACGGCTCGGTGACTCACGAGTGCGGGACGCACTGGCGCATCCCGCGCCGGTCAATCTTGACCAAGGCGAGCAGCGGACGGCGTCGGCGCGCCGAGGACGCACGGGCGCGGTCCTGAAGATTCTCGAGTACATCGATGCGTTCGACAGCTTGCCGCGTGAATTGCTTGATTACGGCGGCGTCAAGCTCTTTGGCGCTGAGGCCGACTTCAATATGCAAAAGGATTTCGTCTTGAGCATCCAGGATGGCATTCAACCGAAGTATCAGGCTGCTTTGGGGTCGTTGGAAGGTTTTGAGGAAATCAAAAAGAAGCGCTGGGAGGACCAACGCTCGGCAGAGTCCGCGGTGGTAAAAGAAGCCGCGATGAACGCATTAATGGCGGGCCAAACAAAGAGATCGAGTTTGGGTTCATGGCGATCGGAGGTATTTGCGCAATCCTCGTCTGGGTGGTCTTTAGCAGCGGCTTAACGCATCCTTACGTGCTGGGCGGCGCTGGGTTGGTCGCGTTGGTGGGCATGTTTTTCTTCTTCCGAGGCATTCTCAATCTGACGAAGCAGGTCCCTGCCCCGCCCCACCTTTCAATTTACGCCAGTCTCGTCCCATTCAAAAACCGTTCTCCTTTTTGGAACTTGAGGACGTTTTCGGTTGTGACACGCGCAATCTCACTGAGCGCTTCGTGGGTTAGGAAAGCTTGATGCGCCGTGATGAGGACATTGGGGAAAGAGAGCAAGCGGGACAATTCGTCATCGAGGAGAACTTTGTCAGAGAGATCTTCGAAAAAGATCCCTTCTTCTTCCTCATAAACATCCAGCGCAACTCCGGCCAGAAATCCGCTCTTCAAGGCTTCGATTAGAGCGGCTGTGTCAATCAGTTTGCCTCGACTGGGTATTGATGAGGATCGCTCCAGGCTTCATCTGAGCAATCGTGCGTTCGTTCAACAGATGAAATGTCTCCGGCAACAGCGGCACATGCAAAGAAACGAAGTCGCTGACACTGAGCAAGGTGGCAAAATCGACGTATTCAACCCCGTGCGCCGTTGCCCAATCCACGGACGGAAACGGATCGTAGGCGAGAACTCGAGTCCCGAAGCCGCGGAAGACTTGCGCAGCGATGCGGCCGATCTTGCCAGTCCCAACGATCCCAATGCTCTTGCCATAAACGTCAAAACCAACGAGACCGGACAATGAGAAATTGTGTTCGCGCCCTCGGTTGTAAGCTCGATGAATTTTTCGATTCAAGGTGAGCAACAGGCCAACGGCGTGTTCAGCGACGGCGTGTGGCGAGTAAGCCGGCACACGAACGACGGCGATATCGAGAGATTTCGCCGCCGCCAAATCGACATTGTTATAGCCCGCACATCGGAGCGCGACCAGTTTGACGCCGAGTTCCCCCAGAAGTTTGAGGCACGATTCATCGATGCGATCATTCACAAAAACGCAGACGGCCCGTGCACCCTGAACGGTCGATGCCGTTTGGGCGTCGAGGCGAAATTCGTGGAATCGCCAGCCAATTTTGTCCTGTCCTGGCGATCGCTCAAAATAATAGCGGTCGTACGGTTTGGCATCGTAAAGGGCTGCGTTCATCTGACTGCCGAGTTTGACTGAGCATTTAAGACAATTCGGTTCGAAAATCGCTTAGAACCGGTTTTAGAATGGCAGCAGCCGAGGTGACGAGGCTCTAATTTGAGGCGTAAGGCGGAATACTTCAGAGCCTCGTCACCTCGGCTGCTACCACCTTTGATTGAGCCTTAGCGCCCCTGTTCCCAGCGCAAAAAGAATTGCTGTCAAAGAGGGACGATCGTTACCATCCGTGGCGATGAAGCCTACTCCGCGATTAATCTTTGCCGTCGTCATGTTCTGTTTTTTCGTCTCGGGCATGGCGGGGTTAGTTTATCAAATTGTCTGGACGCGGTATCTGGCGCTCTTTCTGGGACACACGAGTTATGCTGTCGTGGCTGTGCTGGTGGCATTTATGGGTGGGCTGGCCCTGGGCAACGCGTGGTTTGGCATGCGCGCCGACCGGGCCACGAAGCCGCTGGCTGTTTATGGCTGGCTCGAGATTGGCATTGGCATTTATGCATTGGTCTTCCCGGTGTACTACAGGCTTTGTCACGAGGGCTTCATCGGCTTGGCACGTCAACTCCACCTCGAATCTGGCACGAACGGCCTGCTCGTGCTCAAGTTTGGATTCAGCTTTCTTACGATATTGCTTCCAACCTTCATGATGGGGGCAACGTTCCCGGTGCTGACGAAATTTGTGACCCGTTCACTTTCGGAACTTCGGGAACGCGTCGCGGCGCTCTATTGCATTAACAGCGTGGGCGCCGTGGCCGGCTGTTTGGTGGGCGATTTCTGGTGGATTCCATCCATTGGCTTGGAAATGACCGTCTATGGCGGCGCAATCCTGAATATCGCGGTTGGGATTGTCGCTCTCATGCTGAGCAAGCGGATAAGAGAAGGCAAAGACTCTCTGCCGGCCATTGAGCCAATCGCCAAGCCGGGCGAAGAACGATTCACTGCGGCCGAACTACGGCTCGCCATTATTGGAATCGGGCTATCTGGATTTGTCGCGATGCTTTACGAAGTGGCCTGGACGCGGTTGCTGGGCCTCGCTCTCGGCTCAAGCACACACGCGTTTTCCATCATGCTGATCACATTCATCACCGGCATCGCTGTCGGGGCGTGGATCATTTATCTCTGGAAAAATCTACGCCGCACGCTCGAGGCATTTGCCTGGGCGGAGATCGCTTTGGCCGGAACGCTGTTCGCTTCGATGTTTTTTTACGAATACTTGCCGTACTGGTTCGCCAAGCTGGCGGCGCTTCTCAATCGCCAGCCAGACGCCTATCCGCTCTATCAATTCTTCAAGGCTATTATCTGTTTTTCGGTCATGTTCATTCCCACCGTTTGTCTGGGCATGACGCTGCCCTTGGTCAGCCGGATTGCAACCGAGGAATTGGCGCGGACCGGGCGGTCGGTTGGCAAAGTCTTCGCGGTTAATACGCTTGGCACTGTTCTGGGCGCCATTGTGACCGGCCTATGGCTCATGCCGGCTTTCGGGTTAGCGTGGACGTTTGCCATCGGCATAGTCGTTAACGCGTTGATTGGATTCGCGCTGTTGCAGAGGCATCAACTGGCCCGTCATTGGCTTTTGCTATTGCCGGTCGGAATTGGCCTGCTCGTCTTGACCGGGCTGATGTTTGGTGAGAGTTGGAAACGAACATTGTCTCTTGGGCTCTGGCGCAGCCCTGTTCCACCTCCCAGCATGGAGGCTTACCGCCAGATGGCCCAGGCTGACACATTGAAATTCCATCGCGATGGCGCTGGATCGACAGTTGTTGTCATCGAGCAGAAGCACGGCGACAAGAAACATCTGGGACTCAAGGTCAATGGCAAGGCCGATGCCAGCACGAGCATCGATATGACAACGCAATTGCTTTCCGGCCATATTCCAATGCTGCTGCGCCCGCAATCGCAACAAGTTCTGGTGGTGGGCTTAGGAAGCGGAATGACTTGCAGCGCCGTCGCACGCCACCCTTCCGTCCAACGAGTGGACGCAGTCGAAATCTCGTCCGAAGTCGCGGAAGCCGCAAAACTCTTTGGGGCGTACAACGACAATTTTTGGACGAACCCACGGGTCAAGCTTGTGATCGAGGATGCCAAATCTTTTTTGAAGATCACTGATCAACAGTACGATGTCATCGTGAGCGAACCGTCCAATCCCTGGATGGCAGGGGTGTCCGGCGTGTTTAGCCGCGAGTACTACGAGAGTTGCCAAGCGCGCTTGAAGCCCGATGGCCTGATGGCGCAATGGGTCCAGATTTATGAGACGAGCGATCAAACATTGAACATGGTGTTGACCACGTTCGGATCGGTATTTCCTTTCTTCAGCGTGTGGCATCCGGCGTCGAGTGACCTTGTATTGATTGGATCGACACGGCCGTTCAAGGCCGATTTGGCGGCACTCGAACAGCGTTTCCAAGAGCCGAGTGTGAAATCGGACCTCCAACGAATCGAGATTACGCGGCTGCCCGTGTTGCTCGCGCGCGAAATCGTATCGCAACAAAACGGCAGCTTTATGGCGCCGGCGCAAGGGACCATTCATAGTGACTTCTATCCGGTGTTGGAATTTCTCGCGCAGGAAGCGTTCTTCGTTGGGCGAGCGACGGCTGGATGGCGGACTTTTGACGAGTCCTTTTTGACGCGGCCGATGACGCTGCTGGGCGATTACTTGCAAAAGCACCAGTTGACTGAAGCCGACTACAAAGCGCTGGGGAGTTTTTACATGGAGTATCGCTTGCCGAAACCCGACATTTTCCGTTCGCTTCTTCTCCGATGGCAGCAGGAAAAACCCGAAGCCACACTGCCGATAGAGTTAATGGCGGAGGCATCCGACCAGATTCTAACTGCCGAATTGGAAGCCCTGCGTCTGGCCCCGCGACAGGACATGCTAATGAAGCATGCTGAAAAAGATCCGGAACCACTGCGCATGTATGCTTCCTATCTAATTCAGACCTATCGATCGCAGCGATCGGTGTTTTATCGTCCGCCGAGCGAAGAATTGGAAAAGGTCTTGCAGCGTTTGCTCGAGACAAATCCGGCAAACCGGCGCGTTTATCAATTGCACTTGGCGGAACTTGCTTGGGATCGCGGCGATGACCAAGCGTGTTTTGAATTTGGGCAGAAAGGCTTGGATCCCGACATCGAGCGAGGCGGACGCATCAGTTTTTCGATTGATCATCGAGCGCCGCGGTACGTTCTATATCGCATGATCGAAAGCTTTTGGCGCACCGGCAAACTTTTGGACGCGGCACGGCTTTGTCAGGATGCCACGCAAGGTCGATATACCGGGACCTATCCATTGCTCGACATGACTTGCCGCAAGATTGAGGGGTACGTTACGTCATTGCGCACTGAGCCGGTGCAATAATGGGGCAATAAGGACGGTTACAAAGTTGCATAGTCAAATCGGTTAAACTTGTTAAATGGTTAAATGAGCGGGGCTCCGTCGCACTGATTGAACTGACTAACCAATGTCCGTTTCGCTGCCACGCGCCGGAATTCTATCGATCTTCCATCGCCATTGAAGTTTCAGACCAGGCGATAGCTGAAAGGTTTTGTCCATACCTAACCCCGGCGCCGGGGCGCGAGCTTTCGCTTGAAGAACTGAGTTCGTGCCTTCGCGCACGGCTCGATAGTCGGTCTGGCCAGAAAACTTCACACCCTTCCAAACAGTGGATAAGCCCTTTTCGAAGCCTTCGTGAAAGATGATCTCACGGTCTTCGTTTGACTGAGGCGCATTGAGGCAGCCGAGACAAAAGCTCACCGAGAGGAGTCTGACCAGAACTACGCGCGATCCTTCAGAAGCCTCGCGGAAACTTCCGGGTGAAAGAGGACACTTCGACCTGTTACTGTGTGGAAGGGAGCGTCGGCCCAGCCACGCTGCGCGCGTGGCGCGGCAAGTTAAGACAGCCGACAATCCCGGTGGCATGGGTCGAAATCGGAAAAGCCTACCTGAGTTATCACTTGATGAGCCTTTATGCAGGTGATGATTCCAAAACGTCCAAGGCATTGAAGGCACGTATGCAGGGCAAGACGTGCTTCAATCTCAAGAGCCGTGACCAAGCACTTTTTCAGGAACTCGACCAACTGACGGGCCAAGGAATTAACGGCTTTCGAAAGGCCGGGTTCATCGGCGACGGTGAACCCGTCTCAGCAAATAGTATTGAACAGAAGACCGCCAAGACCGCGAAACCGCCCTAAGGTTTCTTCGGCAGCCATTTCTCCCAATTCTTGGCGAAGGCATCGACATTCTCCTTGGTGACTGGCGTGAGGGGCGTGTTGTCGATGGCTTGCGCGGGATGTTTCTTCAAATGCAGTTTGTTCACGAGCTGTTCAACGGCACGGTAACCGTACCCATAGACGTCCTGTGAGAGAAGCAACGGCACGTGCCCGCTGCGGACGTAGGCCAATTGCTGCGGCAACGCATCGACACAGACACACTTGATCGTGCCCGGGCTCCACCGGAGCGCGTTATCGGTGAAAAGCGGCCACCCGCCCAGCAAGCCCCAGCCAGTAATATCCGGATTGGCTTGCATCACCTGCTCGATCTTCGCCACGGCGTCCTGCGGAGTCTCCTTGTGGTAATAAATGTCAAGCAGCTTGATTCCGGGATGTTTGCTGGCCGCGCTGCGAAAACCGGCGGCGCGCCGCTGCAAATTGGCCGCGGTCGGATTCCCATCGATGGCTGCGATCACCCCTTTCCCATTGAGCAGTCTGGCCAATTCCTCGAAGGTCTGCTCGCCGCATTTGAAGTCGTCGATGCCGAGAGCGAGAAAGCGCTTACTCGCGGGCGCATCGCCGGAAAACGTCACCACGGGCACGCCTTGTTGGACGGCTTTGTTGATCGCATCGGTCAATTTATTGGCATCTGAGCAACTGATAATAATGCCGTCGCAACCGCCCAGAACCAATTGTTCGAGCAGTTCGACCTGTTTTTGCGCGTCCTCTTCGTTGGGGGTGCGCCAATCAATCTTGATCTTCAAACCATGTTTGGCGCTAAGTTCGCGCGCGGCATCGTTCGCGCCCGATCTCGCGGCCTCGAAAAACGGATTGCCCTGCGATTTGGCGATCATGCCAAACGCATAATTTTTTTGAGCGCGCGCGACGGAAGGCATTGAGAGAACACTGAGCAGAAGGATGGGCAGAACAGCAGATAATTTCATTCACGAACGCTAGCGGCTCGAAGATCGAACGGCGACAGAAAAACAGCGCGCGCGAATCCGTCACCACCGCTAAATCGAACCACAGAACATTGGTGCGTTTCAGCTTCGCCAAGGGCAGGGCGCGTCACTCCGTGCGCGCCGTAATTTGCGTTTCGCACAACATTCTTTGTTCCATGCCCGGCGCGCACGGGAGTGAGGCACCCTGCCACCGATGTGTGTCACCGCTACTCAATCTTGCCTTGCGAACTGATGACGAGGGACCCGGCCACGCGGACCGCGGTTGCGAGGCCGTGTTCCTGACGCAAACGAACAAGCCACTCGCGCTGGACATCGATGAAGGCGCGCGCCGCATTCTTCACCGCATGAAACCGTTTGTAGAAATCCGCTATCATTTGCGCTGAAGATTCATCCGCATCGGGACGCAGCGCGAGCAGCAAATTGTCCGCGCCCGCCTGAATAATGGCGCGCCGCAAGGTTAAGATTCCTTCCGCCGACTGGATTGGATCGGCCCCCGAATCCGAAGCTGACAACGCGACTAACTCAGTGCCAGCCAACTTCAAGGTTCCAATTTCTCCAGCCGTCAGGATTCCGTCGTCGTCCGACTGCGGAATTGCCCCGCGCTCCCAGGAAGCCAACGTCGGTTGTGCTCCGGCCAGCATGACGCCGGAACGATAGAGAGGGCTTACGGCCTGCGCGGCGGCCGTCCTGGCGAAATCCGGCATGAAACTTCCTTGAGCTGCGCCACTGACAAAAGCCGGGCCATCGACCGGCCCAACTCTTTCCGGCTCGCTGTGTCCATCTTTAGCTTGGACTGGCGGCGACGAGGGCAAGAAGAAACCAGCGGTTGCAAGATGCAAGATACGCGGACGATTGGTGAAAGACAGCTTTCCTTCGGTGGCCTCATCCTGATAGTGGACTGTGAATGGCGATTGCAATTGCCTGGCTAGTAATCCTACTAGAGCCACTTCCTGAGCGATCGCGGAGAGTTGCGGCAACTGTGGAAGCGGGAGGAGCCATTGCTTGGAGGCGTTCATTGTCGTGAGATTGGTTTCCGCGCCCGCTGCGCCCGCCATTGAAAAGGAGAAATCCGGGCTGCCCAGGATTAACAACGGGCCTTGATGACTGGTTTTTTTCTGACCCACAAGATCGCGGGCGGTCGAGACGTAACGAATAGCGTACTTTTCGCCTAAAAACTTGCCCTCGGAAGTGAGCAGCGCCGCGAACGAAACCAAGTTCAACCCTGCATCAGGACTGATAACGACATTTGGGGTTCCGTTAGGCAGAAGACGTTCAACGGGCGCCCAAAGCTGCTGGTACAATGCTTCCAGAACATCCGCCAACGGTTCGTGGTTTGCCGCGCCAGTCGTTGCAGGGTTGCTGGGCTGAGAGGCACTCTCTTGAGTTTGAAGTTCTGGCGCTGAACCTTCGGCTGGCTTCACCGCGGGCAATGTTGGAATTGCACTGCCCCGAGCGACCGCATGAACGCTGGCTATCTTGGCTTCGATAGGGCCCGCGCGCCCGAGCGAAACCCAACGCGGTTCCCCAATCGACGCCAGAACAATTGCGCCATAGCACGGTTCCCATTGGTTTGTGCCCAAGCAGCGCGCATAACGGACAAAATCGACCAGAACACCATGTTCCGGAAGACCGTATTTCACCTCTTGCCAGGTCACATCGAACGCGCGGCGAGTGCGTCCAATTCCCGGAACATGCTTGGCCAATGCCTCTTCCTGCACTTTCAGGTGGGTCACAAGCGTCTTTCGATCCGTCTGAGAACGCTCGCTTGCTTTAGAAGCCCCGTCGGCAGGAATTTCAACAAGTGTTTCGGCCAATTGCGCTTTGGTCGCGCGCAACACGGAGATCTGTTCGCGGAGCTCAGGCAAGCCGCTCATTTGCGTGATTAAGCGATCCTCCAAAAGAGCATCCTCGATCACTCCCTTGGATCTAAATATGGCTAAAGCAAGCGCAGGAACGTCATCCAACGACGCGGCCAGAGCCAATGGATTCAGGGGATCTTCATAGGCTAGGCGCTGCAGCTCAGATCCGTACCACGCGATCGCACCAAGCAGCTGAAGTTTCGCCCGGACCGCGCGAGAACCGAGTTGAATCGCCTGCGTTTGGCCCCCCTGACAGTTAGCCATGCCCGCCCAACTCGAAAGAGCCATCGTTGTCTGAGGGTGATCTGGACCGAGAGCTTTTTCAGCCGTCTGGACGGCGCGTTCATAAAGAGGAGCGGCTTTGGCAGGGTCTCCCATCTTCTGATAAAGGCCAGCGAGGTTATTCAGGCTGGCGGCGGTTTCGGGATGGTTGGGACCGAACGTTTTCCCGGTGATTTCCGCAGCGCGTTTAAGCAGTGGTTCAGCTTTGGCGGTGTCACCTTTGCCGGTGTGCAGACCGCCAAGGTTGTTGAGTGTCGGAAGATGCCCCGGAGCATCCGGAGGCAACAGCTCCTCTTTGATTTTGGCAGCGCGTTCGAGCAATGGTTCCGCTTTCGCGGGGTCTCCTAAGGCGCGCTGAATTTCGCCCAGGCTTTCCAGACACTCGGCCAGAGGGGGACTGTTCGTTGCATCCAGGATTTTCGCGGCTTGTTCCAGCATCGGCTTGGCCTTGGCCAAGTCCCCTTGAGCAGAATGCAATTTCCCGACGCTTGATAAACTGGCGCCCACATCTCGATGATCGGGCGGCAACGATTGTGCGCGCAGTTTCAGGGCCTTTTCGAGGAGTGGCTTCGCTTTGGCCGGTTGTCCCTTGGCCAGGAGAAGTTCGCCAAGGTTATTCAGCGCCGGGGCGGACTCGATATGCTCTGAGCCCCAGAGTTTCTCGTTATTCTTCAGTACCTGCTGCAACATCGGTTCCGCTTTGTCGAATTGGCGCGTGCCGCGATACAAATTCCCCAAGGCGTCCAAAGTCTTCGTTACGGCGGGGTCATCGGGCCTGGACTTTTTCTTCTGATTTTGCAGCGCGCGTTGAAGGAAGGATTCGGCCGGGGCAATTTCCTTTTTCTCAATGTGCGCCTCCGCTGATTTTAGATCGAGTTCCGGAGGACGATTCGTATCCTTGGGATCAAAGGGGCGATTTGCAACTTCCACAGGGTTCTCTGGAGGCGCAGATGGTTGACCGTCGGAAGAACCCGCGTCTTTCTGAACCGGTTTTTCCTTGGCGGCGCGCGCCTCAGGAGTTTTGGCCTTGGCAGCAGCATCCTTGGAAGATTCCGTTTGAGCTTCGCGCTGTGCCGACAATTTACTCGCGTAGTTAATCAGGGCGATCAAACCGACAAGCACTGCGATGACGATGGCGCCCGAAATCAGCGGCTTGAGCAAACGGGCCCGAGGCTTCGCAGCCGAGGCCCGCGCGACATTCGCCTGCCCGCTCTGCGCAGCCGCCGCAGCTTCTTCTGCTTCGTCGCCCTCGAGGGTTAGCGTGACATTCCCGAGACGGAGGGTTTGGCCCAGTTGCAGTCGCGCGTCCTGGACGAGCACATCGTTGACGTAGGTCTCGCGCGTATTGCTTAAATCGCGCAACGTAATCGTGTTCGCCGTGACGACAACCTCACAATGGTGTGGAGAAACGGTGGCGTCCTCGATGACGATCTCGTTGTCCGAAGCGCTGCCGAGCCGGTACGCACCGGTCTTAAGGGGAAAAATATCGCCCGGAACGCGGTTGGTAGTGAACCTATACATACGCTGTTTGAGTTGCCGTGACGCTGCTCAGATTGATTCCCGACGCTTATACCACCCGTTCTATCGGCAGGCGAGAGCAATGATGCTTTGCTTCACACCAGCATTGGGTTTGCTACGCGACCTCGTTATCATAGCGCACTCTGCGCTGCGGCAGGGCACATCTGAGCTGCGGCGCCGTCGAGAGCCGCCACGGCCCTCCGACGACAATTCCAAGCTTCCCTCGCATAGGCCGATTTGCTTTCCTTTCCATTCCAAGCGCGCGCAACTGCGGCCGGTGGATGGCGCCGGCGGCTTTTTGGCCGAGTCGAATGCGCTTTCGAAAACTGGGCTCGGCAGCCTGCTATTATAAGGGCGAGAGAAAAGAGTGCCGAAACCGCGCGCGGCCAGCGAGCGTCAACATACTTGCGATCTCGATGATGACAGGAAGTCTCAAACGCCTAGTGTACGCCGCGCTTGTCGCAGGGTTTGTTTTTTCGCTACGCGCGCAAACCACTGCTCCAGCTCCGGCTCGCGGCAATGCGGGCGGCCGCGGCGCCTTCAACCCCGCTGCGACAATTGCCGACCATATGCTGGCGGTTGGCGACACAAATAATGACCAAAAGCTTGAGAAGGCCGAATTTACGGCTTTGGCGGACGCCTGGTTCGACATGCTCGACCTGGATGGCGCCGGGAGATTAAGCCAGGAAGAATTTGTCGAACGGTTCGGAGGCGCTGTTCCGCCGCCGTCAAGTTTTCTTCCACGTGGCGGGGGGTTGCCCGGGGGCGGTCGCGGAGGTTTTTGGAGCAGCCGTTTTGTCGGCCTCTTTATCGCCGTTGATGCCGATAAAGATGCTGTTCTGACCCGCGTCGAGCTGAAGCAAAGCTTGGAGAGATGGTTTGACGACTGGCATGCCGGAAGCCCAGCAATCGATCGCAGCGGTCTGGTGACAGGTCTAAATTCCGTCTTGCCGCGAACGAACATGGGAGGCGCCACAGGAACGGAAGCGCAAACGCCAATTCCCGGTTTGCCAAAACCGCCGCCTTCGCCCGTTCTCGAACCCAAGGACGCGATCGAGACGATTCGTCTCGCGAATGGGTTTCGCATCGAGCTTGCCGCGAGCGAACCGATGATCGAGGACCCCATCACGATTTCATTCGATGAGGAGGGCCGGTTGTTTGTGGTCGAGATGCGTGGATTCATGCTGGACATAGATCGGACTCGCGAACGTGAACCGATCGGGCGGATATCGCTGCTTGAAGATGCGGACCAGGATGGCCATTTCGAGAAGGCCACGGTCTTTGTTGATGGACTCATCCTGCCGCGCACGGTGATGACCGCGTATGGAGGCATCTTCTACGTCTCAGACTACAAACTCTGGTTTGCGAAAGATTCAGACGGCGATGGAAAGGCGGATTACAAGGAACTTGTGGACGCTACGTATGGCAGCGGCAATGTCGAGCATGGGCCGAATGGCATGATGCGGGCGTTGGATAATTGGATTTACAACGCGGAAGCGCCGTACCGTTACCGATTGATCGGCAAAACATTGATCAGGCAACGCACGGAATTTCGCGGCCAGTGGGGCATCACCCAGGACAATTACGGGCGCCTCTTCTACAACGTGAACAACAGCCAATTGCTCGGCGATTTCACGCCGCCTAATTACATGGGACGTAACCCGCACCATCGAAGCTCCGCTGGTTTGAATTTGGCCGTCGCGACTGACCAGCGAGTTTTCACCATTCGCATGAACACGGCCGTCAATCGCGGTTATTTGACGAACGTTCTCGATTCGGCCGGAAAACTCTACGTGTTCAGCTCCTCGTGCAGTCCCGTGATTTATCGCGGCGACAATTACCCGGCGGAATTTCACGGCAACGCGTTTGTCTGTGATCCAAGCGCGAACCTCGTGAAACGAAATCTGGTCTTTGAACGAAACCTCACCTTCACTTCGAAATTCGCTTACGAAGATTCCGAATTCCTCGCCTCGACGGACGAGCGGTTTCGTCCGGTGAATTTGTTCAACGGACCGGATGGCGCGCTCTGGCTCGTGGATATGTACCGCGGGATCAGCCAATATGGCATGTTCATGACCAGCTACCTCCGTCGGGAGACGCTCGAACGCGGTCTCGACAAAGGCATTCATCTCGGGCGCATCTATCGAATTGTTTCTACAAACAAGCTGCCAGCAAAGTTTCCCCGTTTATCCTCGGAGAATTCGGCGGTTCTCGTCGAACGCTTGTCAGATCCGAACGGCTGGACGCGTGACATCGCGCAACGTCTCCTGATCGAACGATCTGACACGTCAATCATTCGCAATTTGCTGCGCCATGCCATGGTTAGCACCAATGTTTTTGGCCGAATTCACGCGCTCTGGACACTGGAAGGTCTCGCTGTTGAGCCTCCGAAAGAAATCCCTGAACCAAGCGCAGTTACAGCTGACACCACGACGAACCTCTTCAGCCTGGTTAACGTCGATTCCAATTTCGTCTTCGAAGCTAATGCTCTCGCAACGAATGTCGCGAATGCTTGTCTGCAACTGATCACCGATCCCGAGCCCAAGGTCCAGGCAGCCGCGATACGAGTGGCGGAAACACTAACCGCCAAAAACATAGCTCAACAGAAGGCTCTGCTGCGAAAGCTCATGGTTCTGCAACAGTTTCCTCCGCCTGACCTCCAACCCGAGGTTGTATTTCAGGCGGCGCTGACAACCGGAAATCTTCCGAAACCAGAATCGCTGCCGGTGCTCGCTGCCATTGCCAGCGCGCACGCCGAGCATTCGTTGATTCGCAATGCGATTCTCAGCGGCCTGCGCGATTGGGAGCTTCAATTTCTTCAGATCCTCCTGGCAGATCCTCGCTGGCAGACTCCGCAGCCTGAGCGCGGCGCGTTGCTTCAGGCGCTGGCCAGCGCCATCATTACCGAGCGCGATTCCCGAAAGAGCGAGACATTGCTTACTTGGGCGGCCGGACAAAAAGCTGCGCAACTTTGGCGGCGAAAGAGCCTGTTGGATGGAATGGCCGTGGTCGCCCAAAACCGTTCCTTCCAACCGATTCGTCTCGATGCCGCTCCGGCAGCCTTTGAAACCATTGCCAAACTGGATGATCCTGTGGTGCGCCAGCAAAGTGAACGGATCAAAAAGCTCTTCGCGTGGCCGGGCCATCAATCAGAAGCTAGACCCTCCACAGGGGAGTCCACTCGTCCCACAACGCAACAAGAACGTTCGACAATCGCTGCCGGAAAAGTTCTCTACGAACAGGTATGCGCGGGTTGCCATGGATTGTCTGGAGAAGGCCTGACGACCCTTGCCCCACCGTTGGCGAATTCGGATTGGGTGCTCGGATCGGAAAACCGACTCGTTCGTATTGCGCTGCATGGCGTAGCTGGTCCGATTCATGTCAATGGCACCAAGTACGAGCCTCCACAGACGCTGCCCGATATGCCGTCGCTTCGAGATGCCTTGGACAACGGCCGGATTGCCGCTGTTCTTAGCTACGTTCGCCAGAGTTTTGGCCATGCCGTTTCTCCGATCGCTCCCGATCGCGTCGCCGAGATTCGACGTGACACAGCCCAGCGAGAACTGCCTTGGACCGAAACGGAACTGCTCGAGATCAAATGAGTGGAAACCGCAGTTGTGACCACGAAAAACACGAAAGACACGAAACAAGAAAAGATTGCCAAGACCAGGCAACTCACGCGCTGAGTGAAATCACCTACTAAAGCTTGCCGATCGCGCGGCTCAGCCCATATTGGCTCTTATTGAAATCACTGATAGCACGCAGGTACCCCAGGCGGACTCGAGCCAGTTCCTGTTCGGCCTGGATCGTTTCGAGGACAATTCCCAATCCGGCTCCGTTCCGCAAAAGTGACCAGAAGAATCGCGTTTGCCACTGCTACGCCAATCGACATGATGGCGCCCATGAACGATTGAAGGTTCACCGTCGTTCCCGTTAGCCACAAGATGAGCACCACACCCGCGATCACGGCTGGCACGGCTGCGATCACCACCAGCGACAATCGAAGTGATTGAAAATTCGCCGCCAGCAACAGGAAGATGACCACCACAGCCAGGAGCAAGCCCGTCTGCAAACCTTCGAGCATTTGGCGCATCGGCAATACCTGGCCTCGCACGGCCACCTGGACGCGCGAGGCGCAGCGCCAGCCTCCTTGATCGCTTCGGTGATCTGCTGTGCGGCCGTGCCCAGGTCCGTGCCCTCAATGTTCGCGGTGAGTGTGACCAGCCGTTGCATGTTGTAACGCTCGTACTGGCCCACCGCCGTCCCGCCAGTTACACTCGCCACGCTGCGCAGCAAAATCGATTTTCCTTCGCGCCGCGCCGCGGGAATGTTTTTGACTTCTTCGGTTGAATTCATTTGCCGCTGCGGAATCTGCACCTGAATCTGGTAAGCCACGCCGCTGTTTGGATCCGCCCAATACACAGGTGTTGTGAAGCGGCTCGACGCCGTCGCGGCCACAAGCGATCGCGAAACATCGATTGTCTTGACGCCCATCAGACCGGCTTTCTCGCGGTTGATGGCTACATCGACCGTGGGATAATCCAGCGCTTGTCCATATTGAATGTCGCGCAAGGATGAAATTCTTTCGAGCTTCTCGCGAATCTTCTCAGCAAAGGCTTGATTGGCGGGGAGGCTCGGACCGCTCACGGCTACCTCGATGGGCGTTGGAGCTCCGAAACTCATCACGCGACTGACAATGTCGCTCGGTTCGAAGGAAAAACTGACAACCGGCATTTGCTCGCGCAGTTTGTGCCGCAACCGCTCTTTCAAGTCGTCAATCCGCACCGCTGCCCTGCGTTTCAATTGCACTTGCAGGACACCCTCCTCCGAACCGCCATTCCATTGATAAACCAGATTAACCGGATAACTCGGCGCATGCACTCCGACGAATCCGAGCGTAAGCTCGACGTTCTCTTTGCCGGCCTCGGCCTCGAGGAGTTTGAGCACGTCCAGCGCGATCGCTTCAGTTCCCTCGACACGCGTGCCGGTGGGAGCGCGCAATCGCAACTGAAGCTGTCCCGTGTCAACTCGAGGGAAAATCTCTGTGCCCAGGCGTCCGCCTATGAACTGAATCAATAAGGCTGCGGCTGCCAGGCAAACTACGGCCACAACCCAGCGGACCTTCACAAGGTGTGTTATCAAGCTGGCATAAGCATTCTGAAAATTCTCGAAAGCCGACGCGGTCTTCCCGGCTGTCTCGATTTTGGCTTTACGATGCGCTCGAATCAGCCAAACCGACGCGACCGGCACGAAACTGCTGGCGAGCAAATACGAAATGACCATGGAAAAACCAACGGCGAGCGAAAGCGCGACAAACAGCGCCTTGGCCGCGCCTTCCATCAAGCACGACGGAATGAAGACCGCTAGCCCGCACAACATGGCCACGAGAAGCGGCAGCGCCACTTCACGGCCCGAGTCAGCCACCGCACGCGCGACGTGTTTACCCTGGGCCAAGTGCGCGTGAATGTTTTCTATCGCCACGGTGGACATGTCCACCAGAATGCCAACCGCCAGCGCCAATCCGCCGAGGGTCATCAGGTTGATCGACTGGCCGGTGAGATGGAGCGCGAACAAAGCGCCGAGCAGCGACAGTGGAATATTAATGGATGTAAACGGTCCGGTTTGACGCTTACGACGATGCTGCGCGCGCTCCCGCCAAATGGAGGGGGCGCAGAAACGCCGGGCAGCGTTGCGAAGAGGGGGCGCACGAGATTGAGGGCGGCGTCCTGCATTTGGCCGGCGGTGCGATTGGGATTCTCGGTCGAGAAAACGAGGTTGCCCACCGGCACGCTGCCGGCGTCGAAAAGTATGATGAATGGCGGAACAGTCCCGGGCGGCATGAAGGCGCGCGAGCGATTGACCTGCGCGACGGTCTCCGCCATCGCTTGCGACATGTCGGCGCCAGGATGGAACTGCAATTTGATCAGCGCGTTTCCCTGGATCGATTTCGATTCCACATGCTCGATGCCCGTGATGAAAAGGAAGTGATATTCGTAGTAATAAGTGAGGTAACCCTCCATCTGAGCCGGGTCCATGCCGCCGTACGGTTGCGCGACATAAATCGTCGGAATCCCGAGTGGAGGAAAAATGCGCCGCGCCATCTCACGCAGTGCCAGCCCGGCCCCAAGCATGATTGCGACAACCAGAACGATGACTGTTAATGGCCTTCGGAGAGCTGGCTGAACGAGATTGATCGCCTCATCGAGAAACATCGCGGACCGCTTCGTCACCCCATCGACTCTTGCAGCACTTGCACAGCCGCGCGGAGCGGCGGGCATTTAACCGCAAGCGTTCATCCGACAGCAAGCCGTTTATTCGAAATTCCGGAGTTTCGGAGTTCGCGATGCGAGAAGTGCGCAAAGTTGCGGCGCCGCTCAAACCTTCAACCAAAGGAAGCCGCCGATGCCTCCGCCCAGCACTAGCCAGGCTGAGTTGATGTGAAAGCGGAACAACAATAACGCCGATACTGCTCCCAACAGGGCGGTAAACCAATCCACCAGCGCAGCGGCGCCCAATTGCAGCGTCACGACCGCCATGAGCGCAAGCGAGGCAACGTTAACGCCATCCAGGAACGCGCCTGCAACCGGAGATGATCGAAGCTTTGGAATGAGCGGGCCACTCATAGCAACGAACAGAAAGGCCGGCAGAAAGATCCCGATCGTCGCCACAGCGGCGGCGATTGGTCCGCCCAGGATATAGCCGATAAACGTTGCGGTGGTGAAGACCGGCCCAGGAGTGAATTGGCCGACAGCAATCGCGTCCAGGAGCTGGCTCTCGGTCAGCCAGCGCCAGCGCTCCACGAGATCGGAGCGCAGAAAAGCTAACAACACATAGCCGCTGCCAAAGAGCACCGAGCCGACTTTGAGAAAGAAAAGAAATAATCCCCACAAACTGAATGGCACGGTGACGCCCGCGGTGCTGACTGCTGTGGTCAGCGGCACAGCAGGCCCGGCCCATAGAAAAAGCTGGAGCCGGGTTGGCAGGCTTTTCCGTTTGAGGCCCATTCCGTGAATGACGGCGGGAAGGATGCCGATTCCAAACAACACGATCAATTCGTTGACGCCGGCAAGATTTAGCGCGGCAGCTACCGCGGCCAGAAATACAAGGAGCCTCGATTTCAGAGCGGTGCCGCCCAAACGCCAGAGGGCCTGGACAACGATTGCGACGATGACAGGCTTCATGCCGTAGAGAATGCCCTGAGCTTCGGGAAGCTTGCCATAGCGCACGTAAGCCCAGGCAATGCCCGTAACGATAATCGCGGCGGGAAGAATAAAGCTTGCTCCGGCAACAAGCAGTCCCATCCAACCGGCGCGGCAGCGCCCGAGGTGAATCGCCATCTCGGTCGAGTTGGGACCAGGAATCAAATTCGTCGCGCCCAAGAGATCAAGAAATTCGTCGCGCGTCAGCCATTGCCGACGGCGCACCACTTCATCCTCCATCATCGCGATGTGGGCGGCCGGTCCGCCGAAAGCGGTGATTCCCAGCCGAAGGAACAGTAAGGCAAGTTCCTTCAGCGGTTGCAGGCGCGGCGTCGTCTCAGTCATGTCGAAAGGCAGCTAAATCGAGACCGGCAATATCTGCACACACGTTGGTGGCAGGGCGCGTCACTCCGGTGCGCGCCGTAACTTGCATTTCGCACTACGTTCTTGCTGGACGACGGCGCGCACGGAGTGACGCGCCCTGCCATTGGCACCGCAGCCGAAACGTACCAATGTCCTATGCTTCGATTTAGCTGTCGCGCGTTTTCAGTGATTGTGCCGGCTCTTGCTAAGGACGCGTTCCACCGTGTCCCACTTGTTCCCTTGTGCCACCCGAAAGTTGCCGCAAATGGGGCAATGGGAAACACCAGTCTTTGCTGACATGGCGTCCAGCGCTCACGGGTTGGCGCACGCCCACAGGCCAAATCACGGACCGAGTGGAATCGGTTCTTACCGAGGCTCCGGGCCGCGCCGTTCATTTGATTTGATGGTCTGCCCGTGCCAGGGCAACGGCAAACATTGACAACCCATAGGGTCCGACCAATCGTGTTGTCAAGCGTCTCGGCAGCGCGTTTTTAGTGCGCCCCAGACATCAGCGCGACGCATTACTCAAGACGCAATCAGGCCGCTCGATATCAAGCTTATGAAAGAACACGCCTCACAAACCTCCTGGGAGGACCTTCGGAAGACACTGCTCGATCAGAGTGGATCGACTCAAGCAATTGATCGATTTGATACGATTGTCGCCCGCCGCCGGTTTCTCAAGCAGCTTGGCCGCGCTGGAATGCTCGCGGCGCTTGGCATGTTCGGCGCCGGTGCGGACGCTGCCCGGAAAGGCTTGTTTGGACGCGGCTTCCTGCCGGTCGCCTGGGCGGCCGAAAGGCCAAGTACCTTCGCGAAGCCAGACATGCTCATTCACTCGGAGGAACCGTTGAACGGCGAGTTTCCACCGCATTTGCTGGATGCGAGCGTGACACCGACGGGGCGCCACTTCGTCCGCAATAACGGCTTGATGCCGGAGCGCGCCCGTCGGAGCGATGCTCAAGGATGGACGCTCACGATCGATGGCGAGGTGCGCAAAGCACTGCGGCTTTCGTTGAGTGACCTGGAGCAATTTCCATCGAGGAGTTTGAAAGTTGTTCTTGAATGCGCGGGTAATGGACGCGCGCACTTCGTTCCGAAGGTCAGCGGGACGCCGTGGGATCGGGGCGCAGTAGCTTGCAGCGAGTGGACAGGCGTGCGGCTGCGGGATGTTTTGAAAGCCGCCGGACTGAAACCGGGCGCCAATTACCTGGCTAATTACGGCGAGGATCCGCCGCACGGCGCCGAACCGCAATTCTCGCGCGGCATTCCTCTGGAAAAGGCGCTAGATGAACACACGTTGATTGCGTTCAAATTGAATGGCCGACCCTTGCCTCCAGTGCACGGCTTTCCAGCGCGATTGATCGTCCCCGGCTGGATTGGAAGTTCGATGCAAAAATGGCTTAATCGCATTGGGGTCCGCGATCGGGTCCACGACTCCGAATTCATGTCGGGCTATTCGTACCGAGTCCCAGCCCATTCCATTGCTCCTGGATCGAAGCCGTCCGAGAACGAAATGGTCGTTGCCACCTCGACGCTGGTGAAATCGCTCATTACGAGTCCGAAGGCCGAGACCACTTTCAAGGCAGGCGAAGGATGGACGGCACGCGGACATGCCTGGGCCGGAGAACGCAAGATCAGCAAGGTCATGGTCTCGCTCGACTATGGCATACACTGGACGAAAGCCCGCCTGACCGAACCTGCCAACAAGTACGCTTGGTATGACTGGGAAGTGAAGCTGCAGTTGCCGCGCAAGGGATATTACGAGATTTGGGCGCGAGCGTTCGATAATGAAGGCTCGGCCCAACCGTTCGTTCAACCGTGGAATCCCAAAGGTTATCTCGGCAATGTCATTCATCGCGTGCCGATTATTTCTGTCTAAGGCTTTCTCCGCTTCAACGCCCAGGCAACACATTGGGCCATGAACCCGGTATTGGCGCGCCGGCTTCCGGCCCGGCAGATTCGCCGCGGAATGTTGCAGGTCGGGGACCGGCGTCCCCGTTTCACGGACAGGCTTCTTCGAAACAAAATCTCGCGGATTGCCTCCATGAACCTCCGAAACAACGTTTAGCGCATCGCGCCCATGACGCGCCCTGCCTTCAGGTTCATGGGAAATCCGAATTGTCACTCAAACGTAACAGAACAGCCCTTGGCCTGTAACGCACGAGCCATAAAGTGCATTTAACGGACATCAGACCAACAATTTAACCTGATAAATGAAAAACCAAACTATTCGATGGTCGTTATCGGCGGCTGTTCTTCTTGCGGGCACGGCCCTCAACGGTTCCGTTTATGCGCAATCATCGGATCCGCTCATCGATAAACTGGTCGAGAAAGGAATCCTCACGGTGAAAGAAGCCAACGAGCTTCGCGAAGAAGTCGATAAAGGTTTCAAGGAAGCGTATTCCGTGAAGAGCGGCATGCCCGACTGGCTGAACAGTTTTCGAATCAATGGCGACCTGCGCTTGCGCTTCGATCAGATTCATATCGACGATTTTCTCGATCGCAACCGCTTTCGCTACCGGGCGCGGCTTGGGTTCACCGCTGTGATGATGGATGATTTTGAAGTTGGGATGCGATTGACGTCGGGTGAAGGAACCACGGTCGACCGGGTCAGCGATCCGGTTTCGGGCAATACAACGTTCGACAACAACGGGGCCAAGAAAGGGATCTTCATCGATTTGGTTTATGCCAAGTGGTCGCCGATCAAGACAGGCGATTGGTCTGGAACATTCATTGGCGGCAAGATGGAAAATCCATTTGTATTTTCTGAACTCGTTTTCGACCCTGACTACACGCCGGAGGGCGTCGCCCAGCAATGGGCCTGCACGATTAACGACAAGCACTCGGCGAGGTTGAACTTGGGTGGTTTTGTTTTGGATGAGCTGAGCGCCAGCAGCAACGATCCGTTTCTCGTCGGAGCTCAAACGCGCCTCGAATCGACATGGACGCCGAAAATCCAGACTTCGATTGGTCTGGCGGGCTTGGCAGTCACGGGGAAAAACAGCTTGGGGACGGCGAACGTCCCCGACCAGAACCGCGGCAATACGCGGGTTAACAGAGGCACGGCGGCGGCTCCCGATTTCGTGCCGGCTTTCCATTTCAATCCGCTCGTCGCGGATGCGTATCTCACTTACACTCTGGAAAAATTCCCGCTGTATTCTGGAGCATTCCCAATCCGAGTTGGCGGCGAGTTCATGCACAATTTTGCGGCCGAGAATGATAATCAAGGGTATGCGGTCGGCGCGACATTCGGCAAGTCCGGAAAGAGGAGAACATGGGACTTTACTTACCGATGGAAGACGCTCGAGGCAGACTCCTGGTTCGAAGAGTTTGTGGATTCAGACACAGGGGCCTTTTACGAAATGGCGCCGGTCGGAGGACGGCGGGGTTATGGACCAGGAACAAATCTGCGTGGCCATTACCTCCGAGCGGCCTACTCGCCTTTGGATTCGCTGACCCTAAGCCTGACCTACTATCTGTACGAGGCCGTTAACGAATCGCCTTCCGGGTCTGACGGCCAGGCTCACCGACTGCTGTTCGATGCGATATGGAAATTCTGATGGCCGCCAATTAACCAAAAGTTCGCGCGAGCTTAACGCAATCGACACATATGCAGGCTTAACTGGAGAAAAGAGTTTTTATGAAAGCAATCGATAAGCAGATAAGCAAACTGACAGTTGCGACGGCCTTGCTGCTCCTTGGCAACGCCGTTCATGCGGGCACCATCACAGCCAAAGGATCGGATACACTCGTGATCCTCGCCCGGAAATGGGCTGAGGTTTATATGACGAAAAAACCCGAGACGAAAATCCAGATAACAGGCGGTGGCACCGGCACGGGCTTCGCCGCGTTGCAAAATCAGACGACCGACCTTTGCAATGCCTCTCGAAAGATCAGGCCCCGGGAAATCGAAAATTGCATTCGCGCTTTTGGCAAGCGTCCGACGGAATATAAAGTCGCTCTGGACGGACTGTCGGTTTACGTCAATTCCGAGAATCCCATCAAAGAGCTAAGTCTTCCTCAAGTCGAAGCGATCTTCACAGGCAAGATCAAAAACTGGAAAGATCTCGGTGGGCCGAATGCTCCAATCACCGTGTATAGCCGCGAGAACAGCTCGGGCACTTATGAATTCTTCAAAGAAAACGTCCTGAAGGGGCGAGACTTCGTGGCCAGCGCGCAAACGATGCCTGGAACCGCCGCCGTTCTGCAAGCGGTGGCTAAGGACAAGAATGGCATCGGTTACGGTGGGGCAGCCTACGGAACGGGCGCCAAGCACCTTCTCATTAAGAAAGACGAAGGCAGTCCTGCCATCGAACCGACTGAGGAAACAGTAGTCAAAGGCACTTATCCCATCTGGCGTTATTTGTACATTTACGTAAATCCCGCCCTGGACAAGGGTGAAGTTGCTGCCTATCTGAATTGGATTCGCAGCGGGGAAGGCCAAAAGCTCGTCAAGGACGTCGGCTATTTCCCGCTGCCGGAAGTCTTGCGTCAAAAATAGCCGCACGATCCAATCGATTCACATCTGAATGAAGAGATTCATGTTGTAAGCATGCCATCAAAGTTACCCCTCTCCCTAACCCTCTCCCCATCCGATGGGGAGAGGGAACAAGGCGTCGGCGCTGAAGTCCGCATAGGGGTCTTTTCCCTCTCCCCATCGGATGGGGAGAGAGTTAGGGAGAGGGGGCTGTGCAACTGAATACTTCCACCTCAAGGACATGGCTGGCCATCCGGCGCGGACACCGGGCGCGTCCTGCCGAATGGCTGGCCGAGAAACTCATCTTCCTTGTTTCGCTTTCAGCCATCCTGACCGTCTTCCTCATCTTCATTTTTGTCGGACGAGAAGCGCTGCCGATCTTTCTCGGAAAGATGAACAGTTCGCTGGTGGGCAAAGTCATTCCGCCGGAGGAGATGGATAAGCTCACTCCCGAAGCCTTGCGGAAATACTTGGACCTGACGGAAGCGCAATTCAAAGAAATGGATCGGGAGACGATGAAATTGCTGATGGAACTGAAAGTCGAAACAGCCGATGAAGCGCCCAAAGACAAGGATGCAGCGGTTAATACGACGGCCTGGCGTTACCTAATCTTTCCCTACCAGTGGAGCGATTACGAAAAGCCGGTCTCGATTTGGCAGCCTATTTCACAAATCCCAAAGTACAACATTGCGCCCCTCATTATTGGCAGCATCAAAACCACACTGATTGCCCTTCTGTTCAGCGTTCCCTTGGCGATTGGCGCTTCCATTTTCGTTTCACAATTGGCGCCCGTTCGACTGCGAGAAATCATCAAGCCCGCGATCGAACTGCTCGCCGGCGTGCCCTCCGTAGTGCTTGGCTTCTTTGCGCTCATTGTGATGGCGAGCGTGTTGCAAGACATTTTTGGTTATGAATCGCGGCTTAATGCTTTCGTGGCCGGCATCGCGCTCGGATTGGCTGTCATTCCGGTGGTGTTTTCGATTTCTGAAGACGCGCTCACGAGTGTCCCGCGCAGTTATACGCAAGCGGCATTGGCTCTCGGTTCGTCGCGTTGGGAAGCAGCTTGGAAAATTGTCTTGCCGGCAGCTTTGCCAGGGATTCTTGCGGCGGTGATTCTCGGTTTTGGCCGAGCCATCGGCGAAACAATGGTCGTTCTCATGGCCAGTGGCAACGCTAGCATCGTTTCATGGAATATCTTTGATTCGACTCGGACGATTACAGCCACCATTGCGGCCGAGGTCCTCGAAGCGGTGGTGGGCGGGCCGCACTATCGGATGCTCTTCATGACCGGCGCGCTGCTTTTTCTCGTGACGTTCGTGTCAAATCTTGTGAGCGAGATAGTGATTCATCGTTTAAAGCACCGAATGGAGGGCAAGGTTGCATGAACCAGAAGCGTCAATTCACAGCCCGGCGCTTTGCCTTTTCGTCGTTCTTCTTCACTGGAGTAACGGGGCTCGCGTCGTTCCTTATCATTGCGATGCTGGCCCTTATCCTTGGCAATATTCTTTACAACGGAATGGGAGCGCTCTCTTGGAGATTCATTACCGGTGGAACGCAGCAGGACATGTTCGACGTGAATAAGGCCGGTGTGTTGCCAATGGTCTTTGGAACGGCCGCGCGAGTGATTTTAATGACGTTATTCGTTCTGCCGATAGGCGTGATTACAGCCATTTACCTCACCGAATATGCCTCAGGGCATACCGGAATCACTCGATTCATTCGGGGGGCCGTCAGCAACCTGGCAGGCGTTCCGTCGATTGTTTTTGGATTGTTCGGCCTCGGCTTCTTCATCCACTTTGTCGGCCAGAACATGGACAGCTTGCTGCGCCCGGACGATCCCAAACCGCTTTGGGGCAAGGAAGCGATCCTCTGGGCTTCGTTGACTTTGGCGGTGATGACACTTCCGGTGGTGATCGTAGCGACGGAAGAAGCGTTGCGAGCCATTCCGCAAGGTTTGCGCGAAGGGAGCCTCGCTTTGGGCGCCACCAAACTGCAAACGATCGTTAGAATTGTTCTGCCACAAGCGTTGCCCGGGATCATGACGGGAGGGATTCTCGCGGTCAGTCGCGCTGCTGGTGAAGTAGCGCCTATCCTGATGACCGGAGCGGCCTACTACATGGCCTCATTGCCCAGGTCATTGACCGACAAGTTCATGGATTTGGGCTACCACGTTTTTATTCTTTCCACCCAATCGCCCAACATCGAGCAGACCCGTCCGATTTTGTATGCGACAGTAATTGTGCTGTTACTGCTGACGTTCGCGCTGAACTTTGTTGCCATACTGGTCCGAGCCCACATGAGAAAGCAGATGCGCCTATTTGCCTAAGGTTGACCGCATGACCGAATCCATTGCGCCAAAGGTCGCTGTCGAGTTTGATGCGCTCGATTCCGCGGAGCCGAACTCTCCCGGCGCGCCGCCATTGATCCTGACGGCCGACCTATCGCTCTTCTATGGAAAGAACCAGGCTCTGAAAAACATCAGCTTGGGTGTCCGCGAGAAAGTCGTGACGGCTTTTATCGGGCCATCGGGATGCGGGAAATCTACTTTGCTCCGCTGTTTCAATCGGATGAACGATCTGATCGATGGCGTTCGCACGGAAGGCTTGGTCGAGATCGCCGGTCAGAACATTAATAGCCGAGAAGTGGATGTGATTGAACTGCGCAAGCGCGTTGGGATGGTCTTTCAGCGCTCGAACCCGTTTCTCAAATCGATCTACGAAAACATCGCCTACGCGTTGCGCCTGCATGGAACCAAGAGCAAGTCCCACCTTGATGACATCATTGAAAAAAGCCTCCGTCAGGCAGCGCTCTGGGAGGAAGTGAAGGATCGTTTGCACACAAGCGCGCTGGGGCTTTCGGGGGGGCAACAGCAGCGACTTTGCATTGCGCGCGCCATTGCCATTAGACCCGAAATCATTCTTATGGATGAGCCGGCGTCGGCTCTCGATCCAATCGCCACGGCCAAGATCGAGGAACTGATTTTCGATTTGAAGAGAGACTTCACGATTGTCATTGTCACGCATAACATGCAACAGGCGGCGCGTATTTCGGATTTTACCGCGTTCTTCTATTTGGGAGAACTAATCGAGTACGATGCGACACGCAAAATCTTCACTAACCCGGCCAAGAAACAAACAGAGGATTATGTTACGGGACGCTTTGGTTGAAATGGCCGTTCCCCATGAACCTGAGGGTAGGGCGGCGTTGCTGCGCCGCCGGAAGCGCGGGTTTGACAAGGCGGCGCAGCAACGCCGCCCTACCGACCCATTGGTTACTTTCGGTACGACAGGCGTCTCGCCTGTCCAGCATTCGCGTACAGCAGAGCCGGACAGGCGGGACGTGCTGTCTTACCAGATTCATTGGCGCAGGACGCGCTCTTTTGCTCAAGCGAATTGATATGCCACAACACTTCGAACAGGAATTGGTCGCATTGAAAGAGATGTTGCTGACAATGGCGAGCCATGCCGAAAGCGCCGTCACTCGCGCCGTGCAAGCTGTCGCCGAACGGGATGACGATCTCGCCCGCCAGGTTAAAGAGGATGACAGTCTGATCGACCAGTTTGAAATTGATATCGATGAAGCGGCGGTCAATTTGCTGGCGAAAGCACCGCTGGCGACGGACTTGCGGCTGATCACCGTGGCCATGAAAGTCTCCCTTGATCTCGAACGTGTGGGCGACGAAGCCACGACCATTTCCCGCCGCTCGCTTGAGCTAAGCCGTGAAGCGCCGCTCACCCTTAAGATCGATATCCCGGGCATGGCTGGCATTGCTCTCTCGATGCTCAATAATGCCCTCGACGCCTTCGTCAATCGCAACCCCCTTAAGGCTCGCGAAGTAATCCCGCACGACAAAGAAGTCGATGAATTGAACAAGCGGCTTCATCGGGAGCTCGTTGGCTGCATGACTGAGAAGCCTGAGACAATTGGCCGCTGTCTCAATTTTATGGTCATCTCGAAAAGTCTCGAGCGGATCGCTGATCACGCCACGAACATTGCCGAGGAAGTAGTCTATTTGTATGAAGCATTGGATATTCGCCATACCGGCAAAGGCGCAGCCGTGCGCCATGCCTAAACCTCCACACGGAACGCGGCCGTCGGCTGCGCTGAAATTGATTCTGTCGCCAGCATGAAACCAAAACTTCTCGTCGCAGATGATGAACAGGATGCCGTCGAACTGATCGAGTTCAACTTGAAAGCAGCCGGGTTTCAAGTGATCAAAGCCGCGGATGGAAAGGAAGCCCTGAAGAAAGCGCGCCAGATGGGGCCTGATCTCATTGTGTTGGATTTGATGTTGCCGGAAGTTGATGGATTGGAGGTTTGCAAGATCTTGCGCCGCGATCCGGCGACATCCGCTGTTCCGATCCTGATGCTCACCGCGAAATCGTCCGAAATCGATCGGGTGTTGGGCCTGGAACTGGGCGCTGACGACTATGTAACCAAGCCGTTCAGTCCGCGAGAACTCGTCTTGCGTGTCAAAGGTTTGCTGCGCCGCGGGCAGACGACAGAAGAGAATTCCGACCAAATCCGCTTTGGCGACTTGTGCATCGATGTTCCGCGCCATCAAGTCACAGTGCGCGAAAAGCGGATCGACCTGACGGCCACGGAATTTAAGTTAATTACCGTTCTGGCCCAACGCCGAGGCCGCGTCCAGTCGCGTGAACAATTGCTGCACGACGTTTGGGAATACGATAATCTCATCGACACGCGCACGGTCGATACGCATATGCGGCGGCTGCGCGAAAAACTCGGGCAGGCCGCGCGTTACCTCGACACCGTGCGCGGCGTTGGCTATCGTTTCGTGGAAAACTAGCGCTCGGCAATCCGCGGCGGCATTACTTTTCATGTGGCAGGCTCTCGCTTTCCTTGCCTTGGCGGGTGGAGTCTGGCTGCATTTTTGGTGGCGAAAACGGTGGCGCGAAGCGAGCCGTGAAAAGGCGCAGCGCGAGGAGGAGATCGCCAGCCTGCGGGAAGAGCAAAGGAAGACAGCCGTCCAATCGGAAGCGCAGCAGCAAGCATTGTTCAACAGCATTGCTGAAGGCGTTTTGGTGTTGGACATCGAAGGCCGGATTCAGCTGGCGAATCAGGCCCTCAAGCGCCTGATGCGTGTGTCTCACGAGATTCGTGGGCAAAGCGTCCTCGAAGCATTCCGGCTTCACCAACTCACGGAAGTTATCCGCCGCATCTCCGAGGACGGACCGGTTTTGGGCTTTGAATTGGAGCTGCCCGGAACTGGTCGCAGATACCTTCAAGTCAACGCCGCTCCCATCCTGGACGCCGAACGGAAACAACAAGGCTCTGTCCTGGTTCTGCATGACCTGACGCGGCTCAAACAGTTGGAGAGTACGCGCAAGGAATTCGTTGCTAATGTCAGTCACGAATTGCGGACACCACTGTCTCTCATCAAAGGTTATGTCGAAACGTTGATTGACGGCGCCAAAGATGATCCGGTCGTGGCCGGGCGGTTCCTGCAGACGATTCTGAAACACACCGATCGGCTTACGTTTCTGATCGAGGATCTGCTGACGATTTCGCAGTTGGAATCAGGTCAAGGCGCTTTGAACATCCAACCTGTGGAACTTCAGCCGATCACCGAGCGAGTCCTCGAAGACTTTCAATCGCGGGCTGGCGAGAAAAGAACCACGATCAAAAACGCTATCCCTCTCGGCTTGGCCGTGCGCGCGGATTCCGACCGTCTTCAGCAGGTCCTCTTCAATCTGGTGGATAACGCGATCAAGTACGGCCATGCTGGGCGCCAGATCACGGTGAGCGCCCGCGTGCTGGACAATGAGAAGGCTGAAATTTGCGTTCAAGATGATGGTCCCGGTATTCCGGCGGATGCGCTCGGGCGAGTGTTCGAACGATTTTACCGCGTCGAGCGAGGGCGTTCACGCGAACTAGGCGGCACGGGTCTCGGTTTGTCCATCGTCAAACATATCGTTCAGTGCCACGGAGGCGAGGTTTGGGCGCAAAGTGAACTCGGCCAAGGAAGCAGCTTCTACTTCACGCTGGCGCTGGCATCGTCCTGAATCGGACGATGCTGCCTTGGGACATTTCGCCTTTCGGTTCAGAGGCAGGGCGCGTCACTCCGTGCGCGCCTTGGTGTGCCAGGCAGTCTAGGCTAGGCTTAGTGCCGTTGCGGCGCGCACGGAGTGACGCGCCCTGCCAACCACGGTGGCGCCAATGTTGCGTGTTTCGATTTAGCGCTGCGGATGGACAAGCCGCGATACAACAGAATGAAACTCTGTGCTACGACCAACAGTGTTAGAGCGTTGACTTTCGAGCAGAATCCCAGTCTACATTTTGTAAAAGTGATATGCTCACAATTGTTCGCAGCCTCCGCAGAGGTTTGGCGGTGAAAATCCGAAACTCGAAATCCGAAATTCGAAACAATTCCAAACTTCAAAACGGAAAAGGCCGCAAATCTCCATCGGGCTGGTCTGGAATTGTGAATTTGCATAGTGCTGTTTTGTTTCGGATTTCGGATTTCGGATTTCGGATTTGGGCCGCAGCTTCTCTGCTCTGTACTATTGGGTGTCTATGCTGCCTGTTTCTGTCGTTTCCATCATTTGCGGCCGACCTTCCCTCGGCTGTCAGCTTTAGCCGC
Source organism: Verrucomicrobiota bacterium (assembly GCA_016871515.1). Lineage (GTDB taxonomy): Bacteria > Verrucomicrobiota > Verrucomicrobiia > Limisphaerales > SIBE01 > SIBE01. The sequence goes on along the minus strand of VHDE01000001.1, from coordinate 47,418 downwards.
GAAATCCTCCCGATCCTTTCGGACAACTGTTTCCAATGTCACGGTCCCGACGAGCAAGCCCGCAAGGGCAAGCTTCGCCTCGACCAGAAACAGGATGCTCTCAAACTGGAGAATGCTGTCATCGCGCCTGGCAAAAGCGAGCAGAGTGAACTTTATCGACGCGTTGCAAGCCGTGACCCAGACGAGGTGATGCCGCCACCCAAAGCGAACCGCCCGCTTTCAACAGCTCAGATTGCCTTGCTCAAGCGCTGGATTGATGAGGGCGCTCGTTGGGGTGAACATTGGGCCTTCGAAAAGATTCGTCGCGTCAATCCGCCACGCTTAAATACAAGCGTCGCTCGAGTGATCAACCCAATCGACAATTTCATCATCGGCCGCCTCGAAAGAGAAGGCCTTATGCCATCACTCGAAGCTTCCAGAGAAACATTGGTCCGCCGCGCCACTCTCGATCTGACAGGGCTGCCGCCTACTCCGTCGGAAGTGGACGCATTTGTGTCGGATACATCTGCTGGGGCCTACGAAAGAATGGTCGAGCGCCTGATGCAATTGCCCGCGTTCGGCGAGCGCATGGCGTGGGACTGGCTGGAAGCAGCGCGTTACGCCGATTCAAATGGGTACCAAGGCGACTCTGAACGGACCATGTGGCCTTGGCGCGACTGGGTTGTAGATGCGTTCAATCGTAATTTGCCTTACGACCGGTTTACCATTTGGCAGCTTGCGGGCGATCTTCTTCCGAACCCCACTCACGAGCAGAAACTTGCCACAGGTTTTTGCCGCAATCATATGATCAACGGCGAAGGCGGCCGTATCCCCGAGGAAAACCGCGTCGATTACGTCATGGATATGGCCGAAACGACGGGAACTGTCTGGCTCGGACTGACGTTCAATTGTTGCCGGTGCCACGACCACAAGTTCGATCCGCTCACACGACGCGATTACTACAGCATGTTCGCGTTTTTCAATCAGACGTCTGTGGATGGGAGTGGCGGTGACCCGCAGTCGAAGCCGAATATCGAACTGCCGACCGAAGCACAAAAGGCAAGGCTAGCCAAGCTCGACACCGATTTCAAAGCGGCAGCCAATGATCTTGACCATTTTGAAACGAACTTCTTTGTCCGTGCAGAAGGAAAAACAGCGGCTGATTCGGACAAAGCGGCGAGCCTTTCAGATGGCATCAAGAATATCTTGAAAGTGGCCGCGCCGAAACGGAATCGCGGACAACTCTCGGAACTCGAAAAGGAATTTGACAAATCTGTTCCGGAATATGCAAAGCAGCTGAAACAACTGCGGGAACTTAATGAAGAACGAGATCGAATTAATCGCTCCATTGTCCGCGTCATGGTCATGGAAGACATGCCGAAGCCGCGGACGACGTTTATGCTCGACAAAGGCATCTACGACAAACGCGGTGAGGAAGTCACTGCGGCTGTTCCGGCTAAGTTATCCACCAGCGTGAAGGGAAGTCGCTTGGACCTCGCGCAATGGCTCGTCGCTGCGGAGAATCCATTGACCGCGCGCGTAACAGTCAACCGGCTCTGGCAACAATTTTTCGGGATTGGCTTGGTAAAGACACCGGAGGATTTCGGCGTTCAAGGCGAAGCTCCCGTTCATCCCGAATTGCTCGACTGGCTGGCAGCGGAGTTCATTGACTCTGGGTGGGATTTGAAGCGGCTTTGCCGGTTGATTGTGACCAGCGCCACATACCGGCAATCCTCGAAAGTCTCGTCGCAGCTGGCAGAACGCGATCCAGAGAACAGGCTCCTCGCCCGAGGAGCGCGCTATCGGATGCCCTCCTGGATGCTCCGCGATCAGGCGCTAGCCGCCAGCGGGCTGCTGGTCCGAAGACTTGGCGGGCCGTCGGTCAAACCGTATCAACCCAGCGGTGTGTGGGAGGAAGCCACTTTCGGCAACAAGAAGTATCAGCAAGACAAAGGAGAAGGCCTTTACCGCCGGAGCCTTTACACTTTTTGGCGGCGGATCATTGCGCCGACGATGTTCTTTGATACGGCTTCCCGCCAAGTATGCACGGTGAAGCAGCCGCGCACAAATACGCCACTTCACGCCTTAGCCACGCTCAACGACACGACGTACGTCGAAGCGGCCCGGGCGTTAGCCGAACGTGTGTTGAGAACGAGCGGAACATCTCCGGAGGAACGCATCGAACAGGCCTTCCGGCTTGTGCTGGCTCGCAAGCCAGCATCTGCCGAGACCAAAATATTGCGCGCCAGCTTGGACCGATTGCGTCTGGAATTCACTGATAATCCGGACGCCGCGCGAAGACTTCTGGGCATTGGCGAATCGCCTCGGGACAATCATCTCGACGCCGGCGAACACGCCGCATACACGGGAGTTTGCTCCACAATTCTCAATTTGGATGAAGCACTAACCCGAGAGTAGGCTTGGTGTGATATGAGGTCAGCCTTGTCCTTCTGGCGAACCGTCGTTTGGGGGCGCCTGAACAACGTTCGCAGCGCTGGCTTTGGTGGATCTGACAGAGGACGTTGGCATCCAAACCGGTTAGCGGACATTCGTCAGGGCGATGTCACGTTTGACGCTCAACTAGCGCACTATGCGTGCATTGACACGCCGGGAGCAATCCGCGTGCGCCGTGTTTCCGACAATAGTGAAGTGGCCAAACTCACAAACTCGATTGCTTCAGTCAGCCATCCAAGGTTCAGTCCCAACGGCGAATTTGTAACTGCTCGCGTTGGAAAACTAGTGCGAGTCTGGAGATGGAAGAGCCAGACGCTCGTTCTCGAACGGCCAGCGGAAGTGTAGGCCGGCTTTGACGGGTCGCTCAGCTTTAGCAACGACGATCGTCATTCTGACGGTCAGCGCCACCGACAACCTCGGAATTGCCACAGTGGTTTTCATGGATGAAAACGCTGCGCTTGGTTCCGCGACCCGAGACGACGGAGACCGATGGCGTTTCTTATGGCCGGTCGAAGCTAATCTCAATGTCCCTGGCCAGAATGGAGGTGCCAAACACTCGCGAGCCAAAGCTTCTTCGGCTTCAGCGCACAAAACGGCCGCTATTCGCTCGTGGCGGACTCCAGCGGGGCCGCCGCTTTGACAATCGACACCATGCTCGAACTTGCGGACGATCCGCAGAATACAATTCCGTGATACGAGGAAGGCAGGCCCTAAACACCGGCTCGCGGCAACGACGCACGCTGACTACCTATGATTGATCTAAACTAGCGAGCAATTCCTCCACCTCTGCCAATGGACCATCATGTTTCTGCTCGATCGCCAATTGCCGGGCGCGTTCAAAGGCCGCTTTCGCTAAGGCCACGTTATTCAGTTCCTGTTCACATTTGCCGAGCAGAATCTGAACGGCCATCCAATCGGGTTTGCGAGCCAACGCCAATGCAAACTGCTCCTTGGCCAACGGAAATTCCTTCGCGTCGAAATAGGCTTTGCCCAGACTAAAGCGTGCCAGTTCGTTGTTGGGATATTGCTCCAACAGCTTTTGGTAACGCGCGATGGTTTCGTTCAACACAGGGTCACGTAACGGCTGCCAAGCTTTGCCTCCGCTCTATTATGCAAGGGGCAGGCGAAGCGTTGGAAAACCCATCCGCCCAATTCACCGCGGCCGAATCATGATCTCTTCAACGATGGCGCGGGGCGGCAAGTTAATCGCCAGCAAAACACATTCCGCGACATCTTCAGCCTTGAGCATCTTCGTTCGCGCCTCCGCGGAAGGGGGTTCGGGACGCCTCTCGAGCAGAGGTGTATCAATATCGCCCGGCAAGATGGAGCAGGCGCGAATGCCGTTCGCCCGCTCTTCAGCGTTGATGGATTGCGTCAAACCGCGCAAGCCGAATTTGGACATGACATAAGCAGGCCCCGATTTGGCGCTCGCTTGAACGCCCGCATCGGAACCGATGTTGACGATCGTCCCAGACTTTTGCTGCCGCATCGATGGGAGAAACGCTTGAATAAAGTAATAGGCGCCGTTCAGGTTCGTGTCGATCAGGCGGTGGTAATCGTCCGGCGACAACACCTGCAGGCTCCGTTTCGGCGTGTTCGTGCCCGCAGCGTTCACCAGGACTTGTACCCCGCCAAATTTCTTGAGGACGAGCTTGGCTAGCTTTGTCACCGCGGCCGCTTTGCCGATATCACACGGGCAAACCAGCCAATCATCGGAATAATATTGCAAGGCGAGTTTGGCTGTTTCGTGCAAAGCCGCTTCTCTTCGCCCGATGACACAGATTTTCCATCCTTGTTTGGCTAATGCGACGGCCACGGCTTGTCCGACACCGCTGCCCGCGCCCGTAATGACCGCGACTTTGTTCATAAATTAATCGTAATATTCAGGCGCATCATCCAGGCGCCGTAACGCAGAGTGAAACTCTGCGTTAGGGGTCAAAGCGCGCGTTGGCGACTCTTCGGCGAGGAGGTTAACCCTCATTGCATGCCAATCCTTTCGCTCGCATTACGTTACCACGGGCACTTCCACCCAGCGTTTCTCATTCGCCGATTGCACCGTGACATCGATGACCGCTTGCGCCCGCGCACCGTCAAGAAACGACGGCACACAAGGACGTTGATTCAAGATAGCATCAATGAATTCGAAGTTTTGATCGTACCGAAAAGCAAACAGTGGATCACCCCGGCTTGGATCGCGCGGCGAGCCGGGCCAAACCAGAAATTCTTTCGGCACTGGCAGAGGTTCCAACGTGCTCTGGCCGCGACGCCCAATTTGCAGCTCCGGCTTTTGCCCCATGCAATAGACCAGCGACGCTTCGCTGCCGTTGACTTCGCAATAGTCCTGGCTGCGCGCGCTTTCGCCGCGGCCTGTGCAAACTTTGCTGCTTTCCATCACGCCGGTTCCTCCAGCAGCAAACCGCGCAATGATCGCCACCCAATCTTCCAAATCAGAAACTTGTCCTTCGCGCACGTCATGAAAACGATGAAGGTCCGCAACGAGCGTTTTGATATGGCCCATCAAAGCATGGGCATAATCGATCCGATGCGAGAGCATATCGCCGAGTTCACCTGTGCTGGCCAACTTCTTGACCTGCCGCCAGCCGACGGCTCGCGTGCCCCAGTCCTGAAATCGTTGCACGCGGAAATGATAAGGCTGGCCGATGGCGCCCGCCTGCACCAAATGCAACAGGTACCGGAAAGCGGGAACAAACCGGTATGTAAACGCGGTCATGTGCCGGACACGCGCTGCTTCCGCGGCCCGGTACATTTCGACCGCTTCGGCCAGGTTCATGGCTATCGGTTTCTCGCAAAGGACATGTTTGCCCGCTGCAACAGCGGCTAAAGCAATCGGTCCGTGCAGAACATTCGGCGTCGCGATGATCACAGCATGAACATCATCGCGATGAATCGCCTCCTTATAATCACTAAAACAGGCCTTGATCCCGCTCTGTTCGCTGGCACGCTGCAGAACGGCGGCATCGTTGTCGCACAACGCGACGACCCGGGCCTCTGGGCAGAGAGCAAGGCCCGGCAGATGATTCTGCAGCGTAATTCCGCCGCAGCCAATAATGGCGACACCAATGGTTTTCATGACACAAATCTAGAAGTGGCAGTTCCAAAAAGTGAGGGACGGCCTGGCGCCGTCCCTCGGCAGAATTCGTTGGTTCAGATTACACCTTCACCCATTGCCGCTTTTTCGCAGATTCTTCCGCAGCTTCGAGGACGCGTTGATTCTTCATCCCGTCTTCGAAGGTCGGTTGAACGGCTTTTCCGGCGACGCATGCGTTGACGAAGTCGGCAATCGTATGCACGAACGTATGTTCGTAACCGATGATATGGCCCGGTGGCCACCATTGCCCGAAGTAGGGATGCGCGCCCGGTTGGGTAACAAGAATGTCGCGGAAACCTTGGCGGTCGTTCGGGTCGGTATTGTCGAAGAACTTCAACCGGTTCATATCTTCGAAGTCGAAATGAAGCGACCCTTTCGATCCATTGATTTCGAGTTCGATGTGATTCTTGCGACCGAGAGCAAAACGCGTCGCCTCCAGATTGGCGAGCGCTCCGTTCGAAAAGCGGCCGATAAACATTGAGGCATCATCCACAGTGACTTTCCCCATTTTTCGAGCCGCCTTGGCGCCCAGCCCGTCACCTTTGCCGCTTTGATCCATAATAGGCCGCTCTTTGATGAACGTGTGCATCAGACCGCAGACCTCTTTGAATTCGCCAACGAGATAGCGCGCGAGATCAATAATGTGAGCGTTGATATCACCATGCGTGCCGCTGCCGCTCACGCCTTTCTGCAAACGCCAAACCAAAGGGAAATTGGGATCGACGATCCAATCCTGCGCATAGCGGGCGTAATAATGATAAATCTCACCCAGAGCCCCTTCTTCAATCATTTTTTTTGCGTGCGCGATCGCTGGAATGCGGCGGTAATTGTGGCAAACCATATGCACGATCTTGGCCTTTTTGGCCACGGCCAGCATCTCTTTGCACTCCGCGACATTCATCGCGAGCGGTTTCTCGCAAAGAACATGCTTGCCCGCTTGAGCGGCGGCGATGGCGATTTCGGCGTGCGAATCGTTCGGTGTATTGACATCCACAATGTCGATGTCAGGCGAGTTGACGACAGCGCGCCAATCGGTCGAAGTGTGTTGCCAACCTAATTGCGCGCGAGCGGATTCCACTGCCGCGGGGTCACGGCCACAAATGGTGTGAAGCTCGACATTCGCTTGCAGCGGAAAGAAATGGGGGGCTTGCCGCCACCCATTCGAATGTGCCTTCCCCATGAATCGGTAGCCGATCATCCCGACGCGCAATGTTTTCGCCATAATTTAAAGTAGGTGTTGAATTAGGTAACGCGGACTTTATAGTGACCTTCGTTTTTCAAGTCAACGTGTGACTTGAATGGGACGGCCTCTTGCCAGTCCTTAGCTTTGCCAGCCAGGATTTTTGCTCTGATGAACGTCCGCATCCGACTTGCCGCCCCCATGAACCTCCTTGTGAACTGTGGCTGGCGAAGGCAAAAGGCAGCCCCTCTCCCCATCGGATGGGGCGACGGAAAAGAGGCGGGCGCGTCTGCCTTAGATAAGTTTGAATCGATTCGATTACGCAAAAACTTTCCCTCGCCCCATCCGATGGGGAGAGGGGCTGTATGCACCAGAGTCATGGTCTCTGCTTCTGTCACACACTTCTGATATGCCCTTCACCGCCGCTGAAATTGCTGAACAACTCCAAGGCGAAGTCCTGGGAGATGCCTCAATAACTTTGACCGGCTTTGCACCCGCGGCAAACGCCAAGCCCGGCGATCTGACATTCGCCGAGAATGAGGCTTACTTCCTGCGCGCCGAACAAAGCGCTGCTTCGGCGATTCTCGCGGATGGCGATTTCAAGTTGTCGCAGAAGGTGATCATTCGTGTCGGCAATGCGCGGGTAGCATTCGCTAAAGTGCTTCCTCTTTTTTTTCCGGAACCAATCTTCGCTCCGGGAATTCACGCTTCGGCGACGGTTGCTTCTACCGCTCGAATCGATCCGTCGGCGCACATTGGACCTCAGTGCATGATCGGGGACAATGTTCGCATCGGCGCGCGGACCGTCTTGCACGGAGGCAACTACGTCGATACGAGCTGCGCGTTGGGCGATGATGTTCGCATATTTCCTCGCGTTGTCCTTTATCCGCGGACGCACATTGGCCACCGAGTTCGCATCCATGCGGGCGCGGTAATTGGCTCGGACGGCTTCGGCTATGTGCTGGACGGCGGGATTCATCGCAAGGTGCCGCAGATTGGCAATGTCATTATTCATGATGACGTGGAGATTGGAGCGAACGTGACGATTGATCGTGGCGCTCTAGGTCCGACGATCATTGGGCAAGGAACGAAGGTAGATAACCTCGTTCAAATTGCGCACAATGTCGTCATTGGTGAACATTGCTTGGTCGTGGCACAGACTGGCATTGCCGGCAGCACAAAGCTCGGTGATTACGTGACGTTGGCTGGCCAGGTTGGCCTGGCAGGGCATTTGAAAATTGGCAGTCGCGTGACGGTAGCCGCACAGTCCGGGGTAATGCATGATATCGGCGAGGGCGAGAAATGGTTCGGAACGCCGGCCCAGCCCGACCGGCAGATGAAACGGCAACTTCTCGCATTGCAACAATTGCCCGAGATGCTGCGGCGCGTCGCCGAAATTGGGAAATTACTGCCGCCTAGTCCACCGAGAGACTGATACTGTCACTGGCGTACCAATCGCACAACCAGCGCGTCAGTCCGATTCAACCCTCGCGTCGTTGTCGCGCCAGCTGTTGTCTTCTAACGCAAACCCCCGCTGGCATCAAACTTGACGAACTCGGGCAACGCATCCGAACGCAGCGCGAGAAACTTGGCCTGAAACAGAACGATCTGGCGGCGGGCGCTCCAGCTCAGCCCGCAAGCGGTTTCGAAATGAGAGCGCGGGGAGAATGCGCCGGATATTGCCGCGCTTGTGCCGCTTTCTCCTGTGTTGGGCGTGTCGGTCGAATGGCTGTTAGGCGCGCACGAGCCCGAACGCGATGTCTTTGTCGCGACTGTTCTGGCGACTGGTTTGCAAACAACACGCGAGCTGTCCGAAACGCTCGGGCCCAGGGAGTTCGCGGCTTGGACCAACAGCATCTGCTTTCTGCTCACGGAAGCCGTCGCTGAGAAGCGCCGGCTTTACGGTCGTTGCTTCAGCGTGCTCCGTTCTGGGGGTTGGTTCTTCAACATCGACGAGATGTCCACTCTTTGGGACGACGCTTACCGCGACACGCTTTACGATTGGGTGCGTTACGTCGAGCGGACACGCCATGAGGTGCCGGCGAACCTTGCGCATGACTGTCAAGCGTGGTGCGACCCCTTTGACCAGTGGAAGGTGCGCAATATCGATGGCGCTGGCGCGCCCAAAATCAGAGGTGATGACATCCACGAATTGTTTGTCGATCAGTTGCACTGGCTGCGCGGGTGCGGCTTTGTCAATGTGGATTTGTTTTTCAAGCACCGTCTCTGGTCGATTATCGGCGGGCGCAAACCGGGAGAATCGGAGGCTCGTAAAAAATGTAAAAAAGGGTAAAAAGGAAATGACTATTGACTTAAGGCGCTTGTTTGCTAGTTTCTTCGCCCTTTGAGAAGAGTTTTGATGAAAACGTATTTGCCGAAAGTCGATTTGAGCCAGCGAAAATGGCACGTTGTGGATGCCGATGGCGTCGTTTTGGGCCGGCTTGCTGTGCAGGTGGCCAACGTGCTGCGTGGCAAAAACAAACCGATCTATACAGACCATCTGGATGCGGGCGACTTCGTGGTTGTGATCAACGCGGAAAAGGTGGCAGTCACGGGCAAGAAGGAGACAAACAAAGAGTTCATGACCTATTCCGGGTGGAAAGGCGGCGAGAAGCATGCCTCGGTCGCGCAGATTCGCGCGCGCCAGCCAGAACGTCTCATCATGCACGCGGTGAAAGGGATGATTCCCAAGAACCGGCTCGGTCGTGTCCTTCTTACCAAGCTGAAAGTTTACAAGGGCAATGAGCATCCGCACGCCGCGCAACAGCCGGCGCCACTGACCATCGTCCAATAGCTTCGACCGCCTGCTCTTCACCCCATTTACTTCACTATGGCAGAAACAACTGAATTCTTAGGGACGGGCCGCCGCAAGACCGCTGTAGCTCGCGTGCGCCTGGCTGCGGGTTCGGGAAAGATCACGATCAACGGGCGCGGGCTCGACAACTACTTCGTCATCGATGCTCAGCGCATTGTCGTGATGCAACCTCTGAGACTAACCGACACCGCTGCGAAGTTTGATGTGCGCGTGAATGTCCAAGGGGGCGGGCTGACTGGGCAGGCCGAGGCTGTGCGTCACGGCATCGCGCGGGCGCTGCTGCGAGCCGATGTCAATTACCGGCCGACCCTCAAATCGCAGGGCTTCCTCACGCGTGATCCGCGCATGAAAGAACGCAAGAAGTACGGGCAACCTGGAGCGCGCAAACGTTTCCAATACAGCAAGCGATAATCAGCTCGGGAGCTTTTCAACCCCGCTGGTTCGCTCCAGCGGGGTTTTTGTTTGGCAACTATGGAAAAGAAGAAGGTTGGAATTGTCGGCGCCTCTGGTTACGCCGGCGAAGATTTGGTCCGGCTTTTGTTGGGCCACCCGCAGGCTGATCTTGTTGCGGTCACGTCACGGCAATACGCCGGGCAGACGCTGGGTCAGGTTTTTCCGCGCTTCTCGTATTTTCCCCGCGCCAAGACGCTGCGCTTTACGGAACCGAATGCGGAGTTGCTGGCGAAACAAGCGGACAATGTGTTTCTCGCTTTGCCCCACGGGGTCGCTGCGGAATATGCCGTCCCGCTTTTGCAACTCGGCTGCCGTGTCATCGATTTAAGCGCAGATTTTCGCATCAAAAACCCTGCGGTTTATAAGGAATTTTATGCACACGATCATCCAGCGCCGGAGCTGTTGAAGGGCGCAGTTTATGGTCTGCCCGAAGTGAACCGCTCCGCCATTCGGAATGCGTCGCTTGTGGCGTGTCCCGGGTGTTATCCGACCAGTATTCTTCTGCCAACTCTCCCTCTCTTGCGCGGCAAGGTGATTAAACCCGCCGGCATTATCGCCGATTCTCTGAGCGGTGTGAGCGGCGCCGGACGCAAAGTCGAACTGGATTACCTCTTCGCCGAATGCAATGAAAGCATCCGGCCTTACGGCGTGCCGAAGCATCGGCATCTCTCCGAAATTGAACAGGAGCTTTCGCTGGCCGCCGGAGAACCGGTGGTGATCCAATTCACGCCGCACTTGATCCCGGTGAATCGCGGCATTCTCACTACGTTATACCTAGCGCCATGCGAACATTTCGGCGACGGAGCCGGGCTTGAAACATTGAGCCGTCAGATCGAGGAATGTTTCCGGACGGCCTACTGTGACGAACCATTTGTTCGACTTCTGGAAGGCAAGGCATTTCCGGATACAAAGAATGTGGTCGGCTCCAACTTTATCGAAATTGCCTGGCGGTTGGACCCCCGGACGGGACGTCTTATTGTGATGAGCGCCGAGGATAACATCGTCAAGGGGACGAGCGGCCAAGCGATTCAAAGCTTCAACATTATGTGCGGTATTCCCGAAACGACGGGATTGATCTGATGCTCGTAGCGATCTCACCTGAACGCCGCGCTCCTGTCCCTGCGTTCATTCCATCTCACTTTGCCACTTGGCCGTGCGATCTCCGTTGCAGGCCGCATCATCGCAATGCTTCCGACGTTAATGACTGCAAAACTTAATGCCATTCCAGGTTCAGTAAACGCCCCCGCTGGTTTTCGCGCCGCAGCGGTCTTTTGCGATATCAAGCGCCTTGGCACGGGCAAAGGTTCGAACAAGGGACGAAAGCGCGACTTGGCTCTTATGGTTTCAGATGTTCCCGCGACCGTTGCAGGGATGTTCACCACCAACCAAGTCTGCGCGGCGCCTGTCAAAGTCAGCGTGCCGCGAGCGAGCAAAGCGAAGGCGCAGGCGATCGTTGTGAATTCGGGAAATGCAAACGCTTGCACCGGCAAACAGGGAATGCGCGACGCTGAAGAAATGACCGCGTTTGTGGCCAGACAACTGAACTTGAAAGCTGAAGACGTGCTCGTCGGATCGACCGGACGAATCGGCGTGACGATGCCGATGACGAATGTGAAGCGGGGCATTGCGGCCGCGGCGGAACTATTGAATGGAACGCTTGAGAATGCGCGCCATGTCGCGGAAGCGATTATGACGAGCGATACCAAGCCCAAAGAAGTCGCGGTCGAGTTTCAGTTAGGCGGAAGAAATGTTCGGCTGGGCGGGCTTTGCAAAGGCGCTGGAATGATTCAGCCCGGGATGAGCCCTACTGGCGCGCGCCCCGCCTCGATCCCCCTCCACGCCACCATGCTTTGTTTCCTGACGACAGATGCCGCCGTTGAATCCAAAACCTTGAAAGCCGCGTTGCGCGAGGCTGTCGCACAAAGCTTCAATCGGATCACCGTCGATGGAGATATGAGCACCAATGACACGGTGATTCTTCTGGCGAACGGACTAGCGGGCAATCCGGCGCTCGCAGCAGGCAGCGTGAGGAGTCGCTCTGACTTGCTAACCTTCCAAACTGCACTCAATCATGTGACGCTGGAACTCGCGAAGATGATCGTGCGCGACGGCGAGGGCGTTTCGAGATTCGTGACCGTGAAAGTGACCGGCGCGCGCTCTTTTGCTGACGCGGATGCGGCGGCACGCGCTGTCGCTAACAGCAGTTTGGTGAAGACGAGTTGGTGCGGAGGCGATCCGAATTGGGGGCGCATCCTCGATGCCCTCGGTTATTCACCCGCTCAGATTGTGGAAGAGAAAATCGACCTGGCCTATGGTGCGCCAGGGAGCAGGAAGCTGTTGTATTCCCTGAAGAAAGGCCAGCCAACCGCAACTTCATTCAAGACGCTTTGCGCCGCGGTTGCTCGCAAGGAGTTTGACCTGCACATCAATTTGAATCTCGGCCCATTCAGCGCAGTGATATACGCGGCGGACTTAACGGAAGAATATGTAGATTTCAACAAGGGCGACGTGACCGATCCAGCGTCGCTGGGTGGATAACGCGCAAAAGGAAGGTTACATGGGAATTTCTCTTGCCAGTCAGGCCGACTCACCTTTTCTTGTCGTTATGAGCACGATCGCAGATGTCCCGTGGGCAATCACGCCGGAGAAGGTGGAGGCCGTTGTTCAACGGCTCATCATGGCCGCGCGCCCGCGCAAGATCATCCCCTTCGGTTCTTATGTCCGTGGGCAGACGAATCGCGACAGTGATCTCGATGTGCTCGTTGTGAGCGACAATTCAGTGACGAATCCACATGCTGAAGCGGCGCGTCTCCGGTGGAGTGTTCGTGATATCGATATGCCAATGGACATTCTCGTGATTCCGGAGAACGAATACGAGCGGCTTCGCCATCGTTGGGACTTGATCTATTACAAGGCCACTCAAAGCGGCCAGCTAGTCTATGAGCGATCTGCGGCCATCAAGTGATCCCAATCCGCAGGAGTGGCTCCGCTTCGCCGAAAACGACCTCCGAGTCGCGAGAACACTGCGTGGGAACCCGGACATTCTGCCGGTGGCTACCGGCTTTGACGCTCCGCAATGTGTCGAGAAAGCAGTCAAGTCCTTGCTGATAAATGCTCGCGCACGATTTCCATTTACACTTGATTTGGAACCGTTGTTTGAACTTTATCATCGCGGTGGTCACGCAGTTCCTTTCGATTTCGAAGCCCTCAATGAACTTACCCCGTATGCGGGACACCGGCGCTATCCGGGCTGGATTCATCAACCCAGCACTGCAGAACTGGAACGACTCCTGACTCTCGCAGAACAGGTCTTAACTTGGGCCGCGAACATCATCAATCCCCCTGAACCACGCGACGTCGCGTCCTCAGGCGCATGAAGTTGGCTCGCCACAATGCCAAGGGTCTCATAACGTTAGCCTTGAACTGACTTGCAAGACCTCATTTCCAAAGCCGGCGTATTGCTCGAGGCATTGCCTTACATCCAGCGCTTCCGCAGCCAGACATTTGTGGTCAAGTACGGTGGGAGCTTTATGGACTCGCCGGACGTGGAAGTCCGCAACAGCGTCGCGCGCGATATCGTGTTTCTCGAAGCGGTCGGCATCAATCCCGTTGTGGTGCACGGCGGCGGCAAAGCCATTACGCGCGCGATGGATGCGGCCGGTTTGAAGGCGAACTTTATCCAAGGCATGCGCGTGACCGATGAGGCAACTGTCAATGTTGTCGAACAGGTGCTGTCGCGTGAGATCAACCCAGAGATTGTGAAAACAATTAACGCTCTCGGCGGCAAAGCCCGAGGCTTTTCCGGCGCCGACATTTTTATGTGCCGCAAACTCGCTGTGATTGGCCCGGACAACGAGCGTATCGATGTTGGCTTCGTTGGCGAAGTGACGTCGGTAAACACCGAACCTTTGCGGGAATGCATTCGGCGCAGCATCACGCCAGTCATCAGCCCAACCGCGCGCGGCGTTGATGGGAAAATTTATAATTGCAACGCGGACGTTGCCGCAGCTCAAGCCGCGATCGCTCTGAAAGCGCGGCGACTTGTCTTTATGAGTGATGTTCCTGGCCTGTTAAAAGACCCGAAAGATTCGTCCACCTTGATCACTCACTTGCGGATCGGCGAAGTGGACGCGCTTAAGAAGGCAGGCATCGTTGACAAAGGCATGATTCCGAAAGTGGACAGCGCCGTTGCCGCGCTCCAAGCCGGCGTCGATAAGGTTTCGCTAGTGGACGGACGAATTGATCATTCGGTGCTGCTCGAGATTTTCACTGATGCTGGTATCGGCACCGAGGTTGTGCTATGAAACTCTGAGTTGCGATAGAAGGCACGCGCAATTGAATACCGACTGCTAACCCCGTATGAAGGAAATCCTCCCTGCGCCGCCGCCGATCGTCCGCAATGACGCCGTGGCCATTCGCGAGTTATTCAACAAGCACGTGATTCCCTCTTACGGCCGGTTCGACTTGGCCTTCAGCCGCGGGGCCGGCAGCTACCTTTGGGACCTCGCCGGCAAACGCTACCTCGACTTCGGCGGTGGGATTGCCGTCTGTGCTTTGGGCCATTCCCATCCGGAAATTACCGAGGCGTTAATCGAGCAATCGCGCAAACTCGTCCACGTTTCCAATCTTTATTATACCGAACCCCAGGGGCGCTTGGCCCAGGCGCTCGTGAATCGTCTCGCTCCAGGCAAATGTTTCTTTTGCAACAGCGGCGCGGAAGCGAACGAAGGGCTTTTCAAGGTGGCCCGCAAATTTGGCCATGAAGAAGGGCGCTTTGAAATGCTCACCGCGCAGAACTCGTTTCATGGTCGGACGCTGGCCGGCATTTCAGCGACTGGTCAGGACAAAGTGAAAAAGGGGTTCGAACCGTTGGTTCAGGGGTTTCGCCAAGTGCCTTACAATGATCTGGCCGCTATCCGTTCCGCTATTTCGCCTGCAACCGCTGCCATTTTGATCGAAGGCGTCCAGGGCGAAAGCGGAATAACGCCGGCGACTCCCGAATACCTGTTGGGGCTGCGCCAGTTGTGCGATGAAAAGAAATTGTTGCTGTTCATGGATGGCGTGCAAGACGGACACTTCCGCACCGGCCGCTTTCAAAGTTTCCAGCGAATCCTCGAAGGAACGGCCAACGGCGCGTCTCTGATTCCGGATGGCATCTCGATGGCCAAATCGCTCGGAGGCGGATTTCCGATTGGCGCGTTCTGGATTCGACAGCCTTACGCTGATTTGTTGGGGCCAGGCACACACGCGACCACGTTTGGCGGGACGCCGCTTGGCTGTGCCGTAGCGTTGAAAGTTCTGGAGGTGATCGAGCGCGATGGTTTAGCCGAAAACGCCCGGCAATGTGGTGATTACCTCAAAGACCAACTTCTGCAAATGGCGCAGCGGTTTCCCTCGGTGCTTAAAACTGTGCGCGGACTGGGGCTGATGATTGGAATCGAATTGGCGCCAAACATTCCGGTACTCCAGCGCGAAGAAAAAGAAAAAGCTCAATCCCTGCAGTTTGTTAATCGTTTGCACGACGCCGGTCTGCTGACTGTTCCGGCGGGCTTGCAAGTCGCGCGACTCCTTCCCCCGCTTAACTTGCGACAGAGTGAAGCGGACGAGGGTTTGAAAATCATTGAAAGCGTTGTCGCCGCCTTGGCCGGTTCGTGATTGGACCCGAGCCGTCATCTCCGTTCTCACCACCTATGAGACATCTATTGAGTATTGAAAAACTGTCACGAACCGAAATGGAGGAGATTTGGAAAGCCTCCACGATTTTGAAGAAGGAGCGGAGGCTGCAACTGAAAAGGCCGCTTGCCGGCCAAACGTGGTCGCTGCTCTTCTCGAAATCATCGACGCGCACCCGCGTCTCATTCGAAGTCGGTATTCGCGAACTGGGCGGCCAGGTCATGTTTCTCAGCGCCCATGAAATTCAGCTTGGGCGAGGCGAGCCGATCAAAGACACCGCTCGAGTCCTCGGCCGGATGGTGCATGGCGCAGTGATTCGGACGTTCGCGCAAAGCGATGTCGAGGAGTTTGCGCAGTACTCAGGCATTTCCACAGTGAATGCACTGACTGATGACGAGCACCCGTGCCAGATTCTGACGGATATTTTCACATTCCAGGAAAAACGCGGACCGATCGAAGGCAAGGTCGTGACGTTTGTCGGGGACGGTGCGTGCAACGTGCCGGCCTCGTGGATTTTTGCGGCGGCCAAACTGAATTTCGAACTGCGCATCGCCGCGCCAAAAGCGTATCAACCTGCCGCAAGTTTGCTGGCGCGAGCCGGAGGTAAAATCATCTGCATGGAAGATTTGAAAGCCGCGGCCGGCGGGGCTGATCTCTTTTACACTGACGTTTGGGTTTCGATGGGCAAGGAAGCCGAATCGGCCGAGCGCATTCGTCACTTGGCAGGTTATCAAATCAACCAAGACTTGATCCGCCTCGCGAAACCCGGCGCGCTGGTCATGCATTGCCTGCCGGCATATCGCGGCAAGGAAATTACGGAAGACGCCTTCGAAGCCAACGCGGGGACCATCTTTGACCAAGCGGAGAATCGATTGCACGTCCAGAAGGCTATTTTAAGTTGGCTCGTTCAATAACATGTGACGGTGAACCTGAGCGATGACAAGGCGCGGAGTTTCTCGCTGCGGAGTACCTCCTCAAAGTTTAGGCGCTCGCGGCGATGCGAAAAATGAGAAACGGTCAGGCTGACTTTTCCGTGAACTCAACCCGATTTCTATCACGGCGAGCGACGTTGCGCTTGCTCTGGAGCGTGACTGTGTCAGCTTGGCTGTCCATCCCATTGGCCGTTCCCGCAGACGCGGCCGAACCGATCCGGGTCATGACGTTCAACCTTTGGCACGGCGGAGACGCTGGCAAGCAGCCGTTGTCGAAGACGCTCGAAGTTATTCGTGCTGCGAAGCCCGATCTTCTCGGTTTGCAGGAAAAGCCTGGTTACGCGCAAGGCGCGACGCGACCGGATCATGGTCGCAAACTCGCCGCCCTGCTTGGTTGGAACTATTTCGGCCAGGGTGAAAGCACCGCGATTCTGAGCCGGTTTCCGATTGTCACCAACACGCCGCGGAAGTGGGGCGTCCAGGTGCGGCTGCCGACAGGCCGCGAGGCCTGGATGTTTAACGCGCACCTCATGCACGCGCCCTACCAGCCGTATCAGTTGCTCGGCATCCCGTACGCCGGTGCGCGTTTTATCAAGACGGCCTCCGAAGCGGTGAGCGAAGCCCGCCAGGCCCGGGGCAGCCAAGTCGATGAACTGCTGGCCGAATTGAAGCCCGCGCTGGCCGCTCGGCAACCGGTGTTTCTCACCGGCGATTTCAACGAACCGTCGCACCAGGACTGGACCCCTCGCGCCGCGCAAGCCGGCCGGTGCCCTTTGGCAGTCGAATACCCTGCCACACTGGCCTTCACGCGCGCCGGTTTGCGCGACGGTTTCCGCAGCTTTTTCCCGGACGAAGTGACTCATCCCGGCTGGACCTGGACGCCGAGGACAAAATCGGACGATCCAAAGGACCGGCATGACCGGATCGATTTTGTGTTCGTGGGCGGACCGAATGTGACGGTGAAACAGTGCGAAATCGTCGGCGAAGCCAGGAAATTCGCCGCTATCATCGTGCAGCCTTATCCGTCCGATCATCGAGCTGTGGTGGCTACCTTCGAACTTGAATGATCGGCGCGCTCCTGATCGAGCGGCGCATAGGTGCGTTGGGGAACTCGAGAAATTGCTGCGATGCTAATGCCATCGTCTATTTGCGTGGCCAGAGTTTCTCAAAGCGTTCTTATTTGGCAGTCACTTCCAACGGGACTCTCTTTCGCTCAAGACATCCAGCATGGCCAGCTTTTCCATCATGGGTCAGGCGAGAGTTTTGAAGGATTTGGTTTAGTCAATCAAGTCATTCGCATCCTTCCACCGATCCCACCGATCCCACCGGAATTGTTGCCGTACCGGCTTTCTACTCGACGGCTTGCGGGCCTGCGCTTAAGTTACGCGAGCTATGTCAACGCCAGAGCCAAATCCGCCTCGGAAGATAAACCTTCGCCGCCCCGACGTGATGGCGGCGGTCCAGGCGCAAGTGCTTTCGCATTATCGCAGCGAACTGATCGATCGAATTCGCGCGAAGGGGCACGTGTTGTCGGCCGATGGTTTGCTGACCGTTAAGTTGGCCAAGGAATTCGGGTTTTGCTACGGCGTGGAACGCGCCATCGATCTGGCTTATGCGGCGCGCAAAGTCTTTCCGGACCAGCCTATTTATATTCTTGGAGAGATCATTCATAACCCGGAGGTAAACGATCAGATTCGCGCGATGGATATCAAATTTCTTTCCGGGAAAGAAAAGACCGCCGACATTGAAGATTTGCGCAAAGATGATGTGGTGATTATTCCGGCTTTCGGCGCTGAGACCTCCACGATGGAGAAACTCGAAGCCAAAGGCTGCCGGTTTGTCGACACAACGTGCGGTGACGTTATGAGTGTTTGGAAACGCGTGCGCCAATATGCGAATGACGCCGTCACCAGCATTATTCACGGCAAGGCTTGGCACGAAGAAACAAAAGCCACCAGCTCGCGCGCCATGGCCAAAGGCGGCGGGCATTATCTCGTCGTCTTCACCCTGGCCGAGACGGATTACGTCTGCGATTACATTGTTCGAGGAGGCAACAAGCAGGAGTTCCTGGACAAGTTCAAGGGCGCTTACTCGAACGGGTTTGATCCAGACGTTCATTTGCAGGCGATTGGCGTGGCGAATCAAACCACCATGTTGCGCGGTGAAACCGAAGAAGTGCAACGCCGCCTCAGAATGGCCATTGAGAAAAAATACGGCGCGGCCGAAGTGGAGAAGCATTTTCGTTTTTTCGACACGATTTGCGGCGCAACTCAGGATCGCCAGGATGCATTGGAGAAATTGCTGGCCGACCCACTCGATTTGTTGCTGGTGATAGGAGGGTACAATTCATCGAACACCTCACATCTAGCCGAGATGGGCGAAGCTCGGCTCCCAACGTATTTTATCAAAAACGCGGCGAAATTGGTTTCGGACGATCTTATCGTCCATTACGACCAGCATCGCCATCAGGAGGTCGAAACAAAAAACTGGCTCCGGCCCGGGCGGATCACTGTGGGAGTCACCGCGGGCGCCTCTTGTCCGAACAATCTGATCGAAGATGTCATCCGGCGGCTCTTCGAATTGCGAGGAATTGCGGTTCAGGAGTTGCTGGCAAACTGAGCTGAGCCATACGTGTGCACGAACCCCTCCTGAACCAATTGGGCTGGAGCATCCCTCGCTGCAACAGCGTCTTGGACTGCGGCAGTCCTCTGCCGCTTTGGAATCGCGCGGACCCAGAGCGCCAGAGGACTGGCGCACTCCAAAACCTGGCGGGCTTCGGATGTTCCAGTTCCTGGAGAGAGTTGTCTGACCATCGACGGTTGATGGGAGCGGTGTTCGTGCAACTGAAAATGCACGGCTAGCACATCATGCCTTGCACACGCGACGATTTGGAAAGCCGCGAGCGCCGCGTGCTCGCGCCCTACGCTCAATTCAGTTGTGAGACGCGTGGACGCCGTTATTCCGAGCCTCCGCCGGAGTGGCGCACTCAGTTTCAGCGCGATCGCGATCGTGTCATTCATTCGAGAGCGTTTCGGCGGCTCGAATATAAAACGCAAGTCTTCCTGAATGACACGGGCGACCATCTCCGGACGCGGCTGACCCATACGATGGAGGTAGCGGCAATTTCCCGAAACATCGCGCGCGCCCTGCAATTGAACGAGGATCTGACCGAGACGATTGCCTTGGCCCATGACTTGGGTCATTCGCCGTTCGGCCATACAGGCGAAGCGGCCTTGAACAGTCTGATGAAGAATCACGGCGGTTTCGAACACAATCGTCAAAGCCTGCGCATCGTCGAGGAGATCGAACAGAAATATCCCCTCTTTCCGGGTTTGAACCTGACATGGGAAGTTCGCGAGGGTTTGATCAAACATTCGACCGCTTATGACTCTCCCGAAAGGATGCGCGAGTTTGCCCGCAAATCCTGCTCGCTGGAGGCGCAAGTGGCCAATCTGGCGGACGAAATCGCCTATTATAGCCACGATCTGGATGACGGCCTCGACGCACGACTGTTGGACGAAAGAGAACTTTGCCGCGCAGGTCAAATCTGGGATGAGGCCTCTCGCTCCGTGCGACGAGAGTACGGTCAATTGCCGGACGAATGCCGCCGTTACTTTGTCATTCGATGCATCATTGATAGCCAGGTTAAGGACGTTGTCACGACCACGGAGGCGAATCTTGGCAAAGTCCAACCGCGTTGCGCAGATGATGTGCGGCGTTTCCCGAAACCATTGGTCCATTACAGCCCGGCGCGGCGGAAATTGAATTTGCAACTTCGCGCCTACTTGTACAAGAACCTCTATTATAACCCGGAAGTTCACGAACCGAACCTCCGCGCCGTCCAGATGCTGGAAGAGTTATTTTATTTTTATCTCGATCATCACGAAGAGTTGGGGGACCAGTCGCGCAAGCGCGCGAGAAAAGTCGGATGGCATAGGGCCGTTTGTGATTATATCTCCGGCATGACCGACCGTTATGTAACCAAGGAATATCATCGGCTCTTCGGCCTCGAACTGGCGCGCAAAACCGCGTTGTAGCAAGGCGCGTTTAGCGACGTCCATAGGCGGTTAACCTTTCGATGAACCGTCTGGCAGGACAGTGCATCCCGCCTGTCTGGCATCTGCGCACACCAAAGGCGGGACAGACGGGACGCGCTGTCCTGCCAGGAATGGATAAAAGTTCCGCTTTCATCCCGATTCGCTCTGCTCCATTTTTGAGATATGTCAGATTTGATCGCTATCGTGGGACGGCCGAACGTCGGCAAATCGGCGCTCTTCAACCGCATCGTTGGAAAACGCATTGCGATCGTCCATGACGAGCCTGGGGTGACGCGCGATCGTGTCACGGCGGAAGCGGAATGGCACGGCCGCCCATTCACTTTGGCCGACACAGGCGGCATTGGGTTGATGCGAAAAGAAAAAGCCAGGGACGTTATTGCCCAAGCCGCTCTGGACCAGGTGGAATTGGCCATCGAAGCGGCGCAGGTCATTATTCTCGTCGTGAATGTTCACGAGGGAATCGTTCCCCTCGATCGTGAAGTGGCCGAACGCCTGCGAATTTCGGGCAAGCCGGTCATCGTTGCGATCAATAAGGTCGATCACAGCCGCGCGGACGCAGGCGCGGGAGAGTTTTCTGAGTTAGGCTTCGAAAGCGCGTTCCCGGTGAGCGCGATTCATGGGATTGGAATCGAGCCGCTCATGAAGGCAGCCGTCAGCTTGCTGCCGTCCAGAGAGGTGGGACAACGCGCGATCTCGGACGCAACTGCGGAAGCAGACCCAAAGGCAGCGGAGCCAGAACATCCGTTGAAGTTGGCCATCGTTGGTCGTCCGAATGTCGGCAAGTCATCATTGATCAATGCGCTGACACGTTCCGAGCGGGTGATTGTGACTCCGATTCCCGGGACGACTCGCGATTCAATCGATGTTCCATTCGACGTAGAAACAGAAGGTGTGCGTCAGAGGTACGTGTTGATCGATACGGCTGGCGTGCGCCAGGAGCGGCGTATCGATGATTCGATTGAATTCTTCAGTGTGAAACGAACCGAGGATTCAATTGCCCGTTCCGATATTGCCATTCTCGTGCTGGACGCCGAAGCAGGTGTGACAGCGCAGGACAAAAAGGTTGCCGGAAAAATTGTTGAAGAAAGGAGGGCTTGCATTGTCGTGGTCAACAAATGGGATTTGGTCGCCGAAAACGTCACCAAAGCGCGCAAGGAAGAAATCGAACGGCGCAATAAGAAAGAACGGCGTGAACAATCGATGACCACCTTGGCTGAATTTGGCGAGTGGGTGCAAAAGTATCTGTTCTTTTTAGACTACGCCCCCGTCATCTTCACCTCGGCCAAATCCGGTTTTCACCTTGAGAGATTGCTCGAAGCCATCCGTTATGTGGCGGCGCAGCTCAAGCAAAGAATTCCCACTGCGATCCTCAATCGCACGTTGAACGATGCCATCGAGCAGCGCCAGCCGATTAGCGCGGCAGGGCATCGCCTCAAATTCTTCTATGCGACACAAGTTGGCGAAAGGCCTCCGACCTTCTTGCTCTTCGTCAATCGAGACGAACTTTTCTCCGATGCCTATAGCAAGTATTTGACGAAAGAGTTGCGTCGAGCCTTTGGCTTCGAAGGGTGTCCGATCATTTTGGCGCCAAAACCTCGGCCCAAATCAGTGGAACCGATCCGAAAGCGTAAGCGCCCGCAACGCCTTGTGCCCTCTTCCAAACGTCGAAAATGATGCGTGCCTTGTGGCCAGGGGATCTGAAGGGAACCACGACAATGCGAGGAGCATAGACGCATCAGTTCTGTTATCCGCATTATCCGCGCAATCTGTGGTCCGTTTGCCGGTCTTGTTCGCTTTTGTTCGCTTGTTCGCTCGCAACTTTTAAAAAAAGCTTGCAACCACAACCTATAGTGTTTACGTTTCCTCCGTTCCTCTACTAATAGGGTAATGAGCTCTTTAGGCAAGAGCTCAGCTATCTCGTTAAAGCAGAGGGTAATTCGTGAATTTTAGATGTTTCAACTGCAAATATTCAGTCGAAATTCATCTCACAAACTTGAACCAAGCCTTAACCCAGACCAACCATGATTGACGCCCGCGATCCAGTCCTGCCCGTTCCTACCCAGAATCGTCGCAGCCGTGCGGTTGTTTCCCATCGCCGCCCACGGGGCAAGATAACCTCCAAGAAGCGGGTTTTTAGTGATCCGAAAGTCAAGCCGTTCGATCAAATTGAATGGGACAAGCGCACGGCTGAGATCACAGATGACGGCGGCAAAGTGATCTTCAAGCAGGAAAATGTCGAGATCCCGAAATCTTGGTCCGTCCTGGCAACTAAAGTTGTTGTTTCCAAATATTTTTATGGCGAACAAAACACATCCGAGCGCGAAACCTCTGTTCGTCAGTTGATCCACCGCGTTTGTCGCACGATTGCCGATTGGGGCGTTCAGGATGGTTACTTCACGAAGGCTGAGGGGGAAGTGTTCCACGACGACTTAACTTGGCTGTGTATTAATCAATATGGCGCATTCAATTCGCCGGTTTGGTTTAACATCGGTCTTTATCATCAATATGGAGCAGGCAAGAATTCCGCCCGGGGCAATTGGTTTTATAACCGCCAAACAGGAGCGGGCGAACGCGCCAAGACGCAATATGAATATCCCCAAGCCAGCGCCTGTTTCATTCAGTCGGTCGAAGACAACATGGAAGACATCATGCGCTTGGCTTACAGCGAAGCGATGCTCTTCAAGTATGGCTCTGGAACCGGCACTGATCTTTCGCCAATTCGCTCCAGCAAAGAAAAACTGAGCGGAGGCGGTCGTCCCAGCGGTCCCCTCTCCTTCCTCAAAGTCTATGATCAAATTGCCAACGTCGTGAAGTCTGGCGGAAAAACCCGCCGCGCCGCCAAGATGAACACGTTGAAAGATTGGCATGGCGACATCGAAGAGTTCATCGAGGCAAAACAAAAGGAAGAGAAAAAGGCTTGGGCGCTCATTGAACAGGGTTATAGCGGTTCTTACAATGGCGAAGCTTACGGCAGCGTCATGTACCAAAACGAGAACCTTTCCGTGCGAGCGAGCGACGAATTCATGCACGCGGCTCTCGAGGGCAAGGAATGGTGGACCCGCTCTGTGACCACCGGCAAACCGCTGCATAAAAAGGACGCGCGCACGCTGCTCAACAAAATCGCTGAAGGGACTTGGATTTGCGGCGATCCCGGCCTGCAATATGACGGCGCCATCCAAAAATGGCATACGTGCAAGGGCACGGAGCCGATTCATTCCACCAATCCTTGCTCGGAGTATGTGTTCTTGAACAACACCGCGTGCAATTTGGCGTCACTGAACTTGATGAAGTTCAAACGCTCCGACGGTGTTTTTGATGTCGAGCGCTTCAAGGCGGCCGTCCGGATTTTCATCACCGCTCAAGATATTCTGGTTGATAATGCCAGTTATCCCACGCAGGAGATTGCTGAGAATTCCCACATCTTCCGCACCCTCGGACTCGGCTATGCGAATCTCGGTTCGCTCATCATGAGCTACGGGTTGCCTTATGATTCGGATCAAGGACGCGCTTTGGCGGGAGCCATTACCGCTGTCTTGACCGGCCACGCTTACGAACAATCCGCGACTATCGCCGCCACACTCGGCTCTTTCAAAGGGTATCACGATGCGCGCTGCGCAGGCGTGGAAAAACCGTTATCCAAAGACAATGTCGAATCGATGCTAGGTGTGATCAAACTTCATCGCGACGCGGTCGAAGACATTCAACCCAGCCGAGAGTTTGACTATCTGAAAGAGGAAGCGCGCAAGTGCTGGGACCGCGCCTTGGAACGCGGAAAGGCCTGCGGCTATCGCAATGCCCAAGTCACTGTTCTCGCCCCGACCGGCACCATCGCCTTTCTGATGGACTGCGATACAACGGGCGTTGAACCGGACATCGCGTTGGTCAAGTACAAGCTCCTCGCGGGTGGCGGGATGTTAAAGATTGTCAATCGCACCGTGCCTGACGCACTTGAGCGGCTGAATTACACCCCCGAACAGATCAAAGCAATTGTGGATCACGTGGAGAAGTTCGACACCATCGAGGATGTCGAGGAAAATGGCGAAACCATCCGGAGCGGTCTCAAGGCCGAAGATCTCGAGGTCTTTGATTGCGCTTTCAAAGCGCATCGTGGCAAGCGCAGCATCCATTATCGAGCCCACCTGAAGATGATGGGCGCCGCTCAGCCGTTCATCAGTGGCGCCATTTCGAAGACGGTCAACTTGCCCAATGAATGCACGGTTGGCGACATTGCGGACGCCTACATTCAAGCCTGGAAGATGGGATTGAAATGCGTCGCCATTTACCGCGACGGCTCGAAGCGTTCGCAGCCATTAAACACCAAGAAGACCAACGAAGGCGCGAATGCCACCACCGAGCCTTCGAGTGAATTGGCGAAGATTAAGGAACTCGAGGCCGAGGTGGTCAAATGGCGTGAGCAAGCGGGCCAGCCGTTGCGCCGTCGTTTGCCCGAAACACGCACGGCCATTACGCATAAATTCGATATTGCCGGTCATGAAGGCTATCTGACGGTTGGCCTTTTCGAGGATAGCCAGCCTGGCGAATTGTTCATCACGATGGCGAAGGAAGGTTCCACCATCGGTGGTTTGATGGACAGCATCGGCACGCTGACGAGCATGGCCCTGCAATACGGCGTGCCGTTGGAAGCGTTAGTGAAGAAATTTGCGCATCAACGTTTCGAACCTTCGGGCTTCACCAAGAATCCCGAAATTCGAAATGCGGCTTCCATCACCGATTACGTATTTCGCTGGATGGCGTTGCAGTTTATTCCGGGTTACCGCGAGGCTAACAGTCCCAACCGGAATCAACCAGAACTTGCGATTCCTGGATTGCTCGAAGAAATCAAAAAAAAAGTAAACCGGCCGGTTCCGGAACTGCCGCTCTCTGAAGAATCCGACACTGCTTTTGCTTTGAAACCGGCCACGGTTTCTCCGCTGACCAATGGAAATGGAAATGGAAACGGCAAACATCAAGGTAACGGAGGCGCCCATAGTCACCGTGAAGTTACCAGCCTCAGCGATTCGATCGCTCATTTCCAACAAGACGCTCCCACCTGTCCGAGTTGCGGCCATGTGGCGGTTCGAAATGGAGCCTGCTACAAGTGCCTCAATTGCGGTGAGAGCTTAGGTTGCTCATAAGGAGGCGCCTGGGAACGAAACAAGCCGGGGAGCAATCCTCGGCTTGTTTTCATTTTCAAAACCGGAATACTCTGCGGCTTATGAACAGCAAACCAGAAGGGTTCACCCGCGAAGATCCGTGGCGCATTTTCCGCATCATGGCCGAGTTTGTGGACTCGTTCGAAACGTTGTCCAAAGTCGGTCCCGCCGTCACGATTTTTGGTTCGGCTCGCACGCCGCCGAGCGACCCGTACTATCACGCCGCCGTCGCACTCGCGAAAGGGCTGGCCAAACATCACTTGGCTGTTATCACGGGCGGAGGACCGGGCATCATGGAAGCGGCCAATCGCGGCGCCACCGAAGGCAAAGGCAAATCGGTCGGGCTAAACATCGAGTTGCCGTTCGAGCAAAAGGGGAACC
This sequence comes from Verrucomicrobiota bacterium, assembly GCA_016871515.1. Lineage (GTDB taxonomy): Bacteria > Verrucomicrobiota > Verrucomicrobiia > Limisphaerales > SIBE01 > SIBE01. The sequence goes on along the minus strand of VHDE01000001.1, from coordinate 21,231 downwards.
GCTTCGCGAATGTCCCGATCAACTTTCATTACTTTTTTTCCCGCAAGGTCTGCTTCGTGAAGTACAGCCTTGCTTTTGTTTTCATGCCCGGAGGATATGGCACGCTCGACGAGTTCTTTGAAGTGATCACGCTGGTTCAAACGCATCGCATCTCTCGCTTCCCGTTGATCCTTTACGGCAAGGATTATTGGTCGGGTCTCATCAAATGGATGAAAGCGATGTTAGAAAAGGAAGGTTTCATCAGCCGCGGGGATTTGGATTTGTTCACGGTTGCCGATAGTCCCGAAGAAGCGATTTCCTTGATCCTCGATTATATGCGCCGCGTCGGTCCGCCGGAAACTGTGCCCAAAGCGTTTGCTTAACGCTGCCAACTTTAGTCCAACCACGGATGGGCACGAATTAGCAGGACTGCCCGCATTTAACTTTGCAACCATTTAACGATGTAACGGCGCAACAATGTATCAAGTTTCTCGACACAAGAGTGGCCTGAGCGTCATTACGGCCACGATGCCGCACATGGCCAGTGTAAGTCTGGGCATGTGGGTGGCGGTTGGCGGACGTTATGAGCCGGCCTCCCTTTGCGGCGTTTCGCATTTCATCGAACATTTGCTTTTCAAAGGAACGCGCGCTCGCTCGGCCCGGCAAATTTCCCAAGACGTTGAGGGCATTGGCGGTTACCTCAACGCGTTCACGACCGAGGAGACGACCTGCTTTTACTCCAAAGCCCGGCACGATCGCTTTCAGGAGCTGCTCGATGTTTTGATGGACATGTTCCTGAATTCGACCTTTGACCCAGTCGAGATCGCGAAGGAACGCAACGTGATCAAAGAGGAATTGGCCATGTATTTGGACCAGCCTCAGCATCACGTGCAGGAATTGTTGAATGAAATGCTCTGGCCCAATCAACCGCTGGGCCGTTCTTTGACCGGCACGGCCGAGACCATCGAGAAGATGACGCGTGAAGAACTTCTTGCCTATCGATCAACCAATTACCTCAGCAGCAGCACAATCGTGGCGGCGGCCGGCAACTTGAACCACGACAAAGTCGTGAAGGCTGTGTCCCGTTTCGCGCGTCACTTTCTCTGCGGGAATCGGCCGAAGTTTATTCCCGCATTCAACAAACAAACCAAGCCTGCTATTTGCCTTTTCACGAAGCCTGCCGAACAAACGCAGCTTGCCTTGGGAATCCGCACTTGTTCCCGGCATGATGAACGCCGGTTCGCTTTGCGTCTCTTGAACACCGTCCTCGGCGAAAACATGAGTTCGCGCCTGTTTCAAGTGGTGCGGGAAGATCACGGTCTAGCTTACTCAATCACGAGCGCCCTTTGTTTTTTCGACGATGTCGGGGCCTTGAACATTTCTGCTGGCGTGGATACGGACAAGCTGCCGAGGGCTCTGAAATTAATCATTCGAGAATTGCAGCGTTTGATGGACGAGTTCGTGACGCCTGCTGAACTGCGTTGCGCCCGCGATTATGTAATCGGCCAAATTGACCTTGGTCTGGAAAGCACGGAAAACCAAATGATGTGGGCCGCGGAACAGCTCCTGAGCTACGGCCGAATCATCCCTGCCGCCGAGATCAAGCAGAAGCTGCGGGACGTAAAAGCAAGCCAGATTCGGAGCGTCGCGCGCGATTTCTTTCGGCCGGATCGGTTGAACCTGGCGCTCGTGAGCCCTTTGAAATCCGACGCTGGCATGCGGCGGTGCTTGCGTGCGGACGACTGGAAGTCGCGTGAACGCACAGATTGACAAGTCTGCGCTACAGACTTGGCAGGACAGGCGAGACGCCTGTCCTGCCGCCGGGTTCCTGCAGAAAGATTAAGGCTCTCACCCTCATGCCTCCACTCATTCAGCAGATTTCCACTGCGCACACGCCTGAGTCGTTTACCGAGCGACTTCGGGGGCAGGGGACGGTTTTGTTGCGAGGAGGCTGGTCAGGCTCGCCGCAATCGCGTTATTCGTTTGTCGCGGCGCGGCCTTTTCTGAGCTTCCGTTCCTTCGGTTCTCGTTGTGAACTGGTTTCTGGAGGGCAAACCCATGTTCAGTTTGGCAATCCATGGCGCGCGCTCGACAGTCTGATGGCGCGTTACGAGCTACTGGACGAGATGGACCTTCCTTATCCACTGGGGGGCTGTTTTGGTTTTTGGGGATATGACCTTAAGAGTTTTGTTGAACCAAAACTCTCCCGCCGCGCGATCAATGATCTGGAATTGCCGGAGTGCGCCGTCGGCTTCTACGACACTATAACGGTCTTCGATCATCGGCTGGAAAAGACCTGGATTGTTTCGACCGGTTTGGACGTCGATGGGTCGCGTGATGAGTCGCGGGCGAAAAGCCGTCTTGATGATTGGGCAAAACTCTTGAACGCCGCACCGGCCCAAGATTTCGCAGCGTCTGCAGATCGACTTTCGGAGATGGAACGCTGCGGATTCCGTGCACGAGCAGCGGTCACGTCCAACATCTCTCGCGACACTTTTCTCGGTTGGATCGACCAGGCGCAACGCTACATTCGCGCGGGGGACATTTATCAGGTGAACCTTTCTCATCGGCTGTGCGTCCCATGTCCTTGGTCTGGGTGGGAAACATATCAACGGCTCGCAGCGTTTTCGCCCGCTCCGTTTGCCGCGTTTCTCGATTGTGGCGAATTTCAAATTGCTTCTTCGTCCCCCGAACTTTTCCTGCAATTGAGCGGGTCTCATATCTTGACTCGCCCTATCAAAGGAACCCGGCCGCGCTCGGCCGATCCGAACCGCGACGCACAATTGAACTACGAACTTCAAACCAGTCCCAAGGAAATGGCCGAGCTGGTCATGATTACGGATTTGCTCCGAAACGATTTGGGCAAGGTCTGTGATTTTGGCTCAGTGCAAGTTCCCGAATTGGTCCGTCTCGAGCGTTTTGCTCAAGTCCAGCATTTAGTCTCAACTGTCGAAGGCCAGCTTCGTCGCGACGTCACGCACTTTGCGGCTTTCGCGTCGTGCTTTCCCGGCGGAAGCATCACCGGCGCTCCGAAATTCCGGGCTATGGAAATCATCGATGAATTGGAGCCCATCGCCCGCGGACCGTACACGGGCGCGCTTGGATTTCTTGGATTCAACCGCGAAAGCCGGTTGAGCATCCTCATCCGTTCCGCGGTTTGCCGCGAGCAGATGGCTTATTTCAATGTCGGCGCCGGCATTGTAGCCGACTCGATCCCAGAGGCGGAGTACGACGAAACGTTGGCCAAAGCTGGTGGCTTCATTGCCGCCATGGAGAGGAACGTATGGGAACCACGAATGGACACCAATGAACACGAATCCGGAAACAGGTGTTAATTGACGATGTTTGCGTTCATCAACGGGCAACTCGTGCCGGAGGCAGAAGCGACGGTGTCAGTCTTGGATCGGTCCTTTCTGTATGGTGACGGTTTGTTCGAAACGCTTCGTGTTTACAATGGCCGTCCGTTTCGTTGGCGCCAGCATCTGCAGCGGATCGAACGCGGCGCGGAATTTCTGAAGATTAGTCTGCCTTTCTCGGCTGCTGCCCTGCAAAGACAAGCCGAGGCGCTCATTCAAAAGAACCAACTCCCGGAGTGTGTGCTGCGCATGACACTTTCGAGAGGAGTGGGCATCCGAGGTTATTCGACCAAAGACGCGGATCGACCGACGCTCGTGATGACAGTCCATCCTCTGACAGCTCCTGCGAAGGGTCAGATTTCACAATGGCGGCTCATCACATCAACGTTGCGCGTCCCTGCCGGGGATCCCGTCGCAAACTACAAAACCTGCAATAAACTTCATCAAATCCTCGCGCGCGCTGAGGCAGAGGCGCAAAGCGCTGATGAAGCGTTGCTGCTGAATACGGAGGGAGAAATCGCCGAGGGGGCCTCCTGCAATCTTTTCTGGATTCGCGACGCACGCGTCTGCACGACACCGCTCGCGAGCGGCATCCTTGCGGGGGTGACTCGTGAGTTGGTTATCGAACTTTGCCAATCGCTTTCGTTCGCCATCGAAGAAGTCACCATCAAGCCCGCCGAGCTAACACAAGCTGATGGCGTCTTTGTGACGTTCAGCAGCTTGGGAATCATCGAGATCGTCGCGCTCGACGGCGTGGAACTGCGACGATCGCCGCTCCTGCCGCAGATTTGGCGAGCCTATCAAGATTGCGTCGAACAAGAGACAGCTCGCTTTGGGTAGGACAGGCGTCTCGCCTGTCTCCACGATGACCAAGCTTTCCGCTACGATCGGCGAACTGCCCATTCCGTGCGGCGGCGTGAGTGAAGGCAATGAGCGGCCGCCGCCAAAGTTCCTGTCCGTCATGCGAAAACGCTGCCAGGCCGAAACCCGGAAAATAGCGTGTAAATGCCGGCTTCGTCCGCCGCGGGCTTGGACGAAGCGGGGTCATTCGGTTTGGATTTGCGTTCGACACGCCTCGCTTCGATGGATCGCTCCCACAAACGCCGGCCGGTCTTTCTATCGATGCATTGGACGATGCGCTGTTGCTCTTGATAACCGGCCAGGAAGATTCAATTCTCCCAAACAATAGGCGAAGAGTGTCCGGACGGCGCTTTCACCCGCCAGGGTAGGTTCTTGGCGGATCGAATTCGACCGGAAAATTCCGTGCGTCAGCGATTCCCAGAACCTTTATTTTCGGTTTCGAGCTTTTTGACCCAGATGCCATCGCTGAACCGATTGGCCGTAGAATGCGCTGCGGACTACAGTCCCTTCAGTTTGGACGCTGCTGCGGCGCGGCCCTTGGCCAAAACCTCGTGCAGAGAAACCGGCTTGCCTCCTTGCCGTTTGCTTTCGTCAGCGGCTTCCATGAAGGCAAAGATCTCGATGGTTTCTTCCGGGCTGACCGGAGATTTGCCGCTCTTGAAGAAGCGTCCAATCTCTTTGCAAAGCTCTTCGTAACCTCCACCGCGCGCCGCTGGAATGATTGCTTTGCTGCCGAAGGCCATGGCGCCGAAAGTTGAATTGTTGTTTCGGATGCCGCGATAGGCGCCGACTCGGCCATCGCTCCAAACACCGGTCACAACATCCGTGTCTTTGGTCTGAATACGCGTCACGGTTTCACAGCCAGGCCCCATGAGCGCGTACAACGGTTCGATCCCATGGATGCCGTAGAAAAACATATCTGGGGTGCCTGGTTGATACGTGCATGATCCCCAGGTGATCGCCCCGGCCATAGTCCCGAGCTTGTCGTTCTTGATGAGCTCCTGAATGCCTGGAACGAATCGCAACGATGAACTGGAAAAGCATGGCACATTATGCTGTTTGGCCAATTCATAGATGGCGATTGTGTCCTCGAGTGAACCAGCGGCCGGTTTGTCGATGAATAACGGCTTGCGCGCCTTGATCACCGGGATCGCTTCCTGCAAATGAATCCGGCCATCGACGCTTTCGATCAAAACGACATCGACCTTCTCCAACAGTTTCGGAATCGTATCGACGATTTCGACGCCGTTCGTGCGTAACCCTTCGGTGAAACCTTTCACGCGGTCCCGGCTTGCTGGCATGTCCGTGCCGCCCGGATAACCCACGACAATCCGAATTCCTGAGATATCGCCGGTGGCTTTCGGATTGTTAAAGATTTTCGTGAAAGCAGGAACGTGTGACGTATCGAGGCCGATCATACCGGCGCGCAACGGCGCGGAATCGGCAGCCTGAGCATTGATAACGAGGCCGAGACAAAGGGCGTACGGCATCAGGTGAAGGGCGGGATTCGATCGAGGGCGAAAAGAGTTAGGTTTCATGAATGAATAGAGTTACGACTTCTGGCGGGATGGTAACGACTTTTGAGCGGTCAGGAAAAGTATTTTGGGGTCGACAGCGTCTTGGACTGCGGCAGTCTCCTGCCGCTTTGCAACGATGCCGGGCTCAAAGCGTCAGAGGGCTGGCGCAGTCCAAAACCTGGCGGTCTTTGGGTGCCGGAGCGCGGACATTCCTGTCCGCAGCAATATGCGTCCGATAGAATGCGCTAGGCCAATCTGCGCGGCCTGGAAGCCCGAGAGCTGCTGCGGACAGGGATGTCCGCCCTCCGTTCGCCGGTTCGTTGTTTACTGACACTGTTTCCGAGGCTATATCTCCGCCAAGATTCAACCAAAGGCTTCGACCATGAGGTTCTTTACTCGTGCATCTCTTCAAACTTTCGCATTGGCAGCCTTGGTTCATTCATTTCAGGCGGAACTTCGAGCGCAAGAGAAGATAGAGAAGATTCCCATCATCGTTGACACGGACTTCGGCAGCGCAGTTGATGACGCATTTGCGATGGCATTGGTTTTGGCGAGCCCAGAGTTGGATTTGCGCGGCGTCACCACGGTCACTGGCGATACGAATATTCGCGCGCTGATGATCTGTCGGATGCTCTCGGCCGCCCGCCGACGTGAGGTGCCCGTCGCTCGCGGCTCCACTCCTCAAGCAGCGGCGGAGATCGGGAGCCAATACCAATACTATTATCATCCGGCGCTTATTTATAATCGAATGGGGAAGCCCGTGAAGGAGTCGGCTGTCGAGTTCCTGTACTCGCAACTGAAAGCGCAACCTGGCCAAATCACAATCTTGGCAATTGGGCCACTCAGCAATATCGCGCGACTGCTGAACGAGCATCCCGACTGCAAACCTTGGATCAAGCGCATCGTCCTGATGGGTGGCGCCATTCGCGTCGGTTACGACGGCAAACCGGGGGCGACGGCGGAATATAATATTGCGACGGATATCAAGGCGGCGCAGACGGTTTTCAGTTCGGGCATTCCGCTGGTTGTGGCGCCGCTGGATGCCACCATCGCTTTGAAGCTGGCCGAACACATGAGACTCTTCGAAGCCGGCACGTTGCTGACGATGCAAGTTGAAGCGCTTTATCAGCTCGCCAACGAGCCCGAGCCGACGCTGTTCGATCCCATGGCCGTCACGCTTTGTTTTAATGAGACGTTCTGCAGAATGGAGGACTTGCGGCTGGAAGTGGACGATCAAGGCCTCACGCGAATTGTCAGCGGAACTCCCAATGCTCGAGTCGCCGCGGCGGTTCGCGCTCGAGATGCTTTGAATTGGTACGTGGACCGCGTCCGCTCCGTCGGACAGCGAGCCTTGCCGAGAGAGACACGCAACGCAACGAAAGCAATCGCGGCCGGAAATCTGCCGGCACGGGTTCACGCTTTTGAAGATTACGAAACGGAAATTGAAAAGCGCTGGTGGATGAGTGGCCGCCTCGAAACCAACAACGTGCCTCCGGGCAATGGCCGCGCGTTTCGCAGCGCGCTGACACAGGACTTCGACGATTTGATGGGTGACCTTACGACGATGTACAGCGCGGTCATTTTCAATCCCGTGCCCGGGCCGCCAATGGGAAAGCAGCCTCGCTTGAGCTTTCGGTACTGGTTGAAGGGGACGGATACTTTGCGCGTGCAGATCTACAGCCTGTCGAATGGCTATCATCGCTACCTGACCCTCACCAACCTGCCGCAAGGCCAATGGCAGGCAGCGGCGGTAGATATGACCGCGGTGCGGCGACCCGATGGCAGCGGTGGATCGCTGTCCGAAAATGAACGCATTGACGACGTTCAATGCTATGTCGATCCACGCGCGGAGTTGCTGATCGATGAGATCGTTCTTTACGATGCCGCGCCGCCGGCTGAGACGCGGCCTTTTCCGCGCCGCATAATTTTCACCGGCTGGTTTGACACAGGCGCTCAGGGCAAGGAATGGCCGGGTGAATTTCAAATCGTGCCGCATGCAGCTCCGCGCACTTGGAAAGCAGCGAAATCGGTCATCAACAAAAGCACCGGCGATCCTTGGATTCGCGTCCATTTGCGCGGGCAACGTCCGGTCACGGGCCCGCTCAATGCGCAATTTCGTTACCGGCTTTCCAGTGGAGGAGTTCTGAAAGTTGGTTTGGTCAACAGCAAAACTGGCGCGATCACCTCGACGACCGTTGCGAAACCCGTTCTAGGCGAATGGACGGATAGCGAGGCGCAGTTTTCGAACATGCGCGGGGACGCAGCCGAGATTGACGAGATACATTTTACGGGCGAGAAGAACGCAGAGATTTTGTTGGATGATCTCCTCATTTATGAACCGGGAAAGTAACGCCTGAGGTGAGTGCAATGCGTTTCGGCAACTCGAAGCTGTTTCCGGACTGCGTGTTTAACGTAGCGCAGAGTTTCACTCTGCTGCATCGCCGATTTGCAATCGGCATAGCGTCCGCACTTTCCAGGGCGTTCGAACTGGCACGCGGTCCGCGAAACGCAATTCTTCCCAGTAGCAAGGTGAATGTTACCCCTCCTAACCCTCTCCCTATCCGATGGGGAGAGGGAAAAGACCGGGGCGCTGGGCACGTTGACCTATCAGGCATCGACCATCGCAAATGCTCGATTCCCTCTCCCCATCGGATGGGGAGAGGGGCGCTGCGACTGTCAGCTGCTGCATTCTTCCGCCGCCGAACGGTGGCTGATTGGCTGCGATGCAGCAGACTGAAAGTCTGCGCTGCCATTATCGCATTTGCGTTCGCGCCTTCTGATGCTTTCAGCCGTGGCGCCACAGTGGATTCCACGGGTCGAGCAGCCGCCGTCCGTTCCGCACAACTTCCTTCTCCACAGGGCAGAGGGGCTGGCTTCACTCAACTCGACCCAGCACAAACTGGACTGCGTTTCACAAATCACGTCTCACTGGCCGAGGTCGCCAAGAACCGCCTGATTGAAGATGGCTCCGGGGCAGCCGCAGGCGATGTGGATGGCGATGGTTGGTGCGATCTCTACTTTTGCAACCTGGAGGGTGCAAACCGACTCTTTCGCAATCTTGGTGGCATTCGATTCGAGGAGAGCACATCCTCGCCTGGCATTCGTTGTTCTGGACAAGCATCGACCGGCGCAGCGCTAGCGGACGTTGATGGTGATAGTGATCTTGATCTGCTGGTTAATGGCCTCGGTGTAGGGACGCGATTATTTCTCAACGACGGTCGAGCAAACTTCAGGGAGCAAACTAACTCAGGCCTACTGCGAGACTTTGGGGCGCGGACCTTGGCGCTGGCCGACATCGAGGGTGATGGTGATCTAGATCTGTACGTGGCAAATTATCGTCGCACCACAGCGCGCGATAGCACCGAGCGCGTCACTATCACACGACGAGGGAACACATTCGAAGTGCCCCTTCACCAACGTGACCGCTTCGTTGCGGAAGCAACTGAGAGCGGTGGCGCAATGGTCATCGAATTGGGCGAACCCGATGTCTTTTACCGGAACATCGGGAATGGCAGGTTTGAGCCCATTCCCTGGACGAGCGGCGCTTTCCTCGACGAAGAAGGTCATCCTCTGCAGCAACCGCCGCGTGACTGGGGACTTTCCGCGATGTTTCGCGATTTGAACGGCGACAGTCTCCCGGACCTTTATGTCTGCAATGACTTTCATTCGCCGGATCGGATTTGGCTGAACAAAGGGAAGGGCCAATTTCAGGCTGCACCCTCAATGATGCTTCGCAAAACCAGTTTCGCTTCGATGGCCGTGGATTTCGCCGACATCAATCGCGATGGCTTCGATGATATTTTCGTAGCCGAGATGCTCGGAGCGACTCGGTTGCGGCGACAAACGCAGCGCGACAACATGGAAGGCACGGCCGCTTTGAACTTTGGTTGGGGATGGCGCGTGGGCGCGATTACCAATGTGACACGCGTGATGAGAAATACGCTTTTTCTCAATTCGGGTGAAGGAACGTACGTCGAGATGGCGCAATACGCCGGTGTCCACGCATCAGATTGGACTTGGGGCGCCGCGTTTCTGGATGTGGATCTCGACGGCTATGAAGACTTGCTCATCGCGAACGGCCACCTCCGGGATCATCTTCATTCGGATGTTCAGGCGCGCCTCGCGTTGGCTGGACCACCGCAGAATGCCGCAGCACGAGAGCGACTCTTTGCTCAAATCCCCAGCCTGGCCGCACCTAAACGGGCCTACCGGAATCGCGGAGATCTCACATTCGAAGAACGAGGATCGGCTTGGGGCTTTGATTGGACCGGTATCTGCAATGGGATGGCCTTGGCCGATCTCGATAACGACGGCGACCTCGACGTGATTCTGAACAACCTGAATGCCGGCGCATTGATCATGCGCAACGACTCGACGAACTCGCGCCTTGCCATTCGTGTCCGAGGCCGAACGCCAAACACAGCCGCGCTGGGAGCAAAAATCTGGGTAAAAGGCGGTCCCGTCCCGCAGAGCCAGGAAGTGATTTCGGGCGGTCGTTATTTGTCGTCCGACGATGGACTGCGCGTTTTCGCCGGAGGCCAAGCGAAGGAGTTAGACGTTGAAATCGTTTGGCGCAGCGGACAGCGCAGCTCTTTTGCAAAACTTCAATCTGGTTATCTTCATGAACTCAACGAGCCTAGCGGCAACAAACTGCCTTCCGCCCCTCCCTCTGACAGCCCTCAATCGCGACTGGTACTATTTGAAGACGTCAGCGATCGGCTGAATGCCATTCACCCAAAACATGAATTTAACGACTACGAACGCCAGCCGCTCTTGCCGCGCAAACTAAGCCAGAACGGTCCTGGCGTCAGCTGGTTCGATATGAATGGAGACGGGCATGATGATCTGATTCTTGGCGCTGGACGCGGCCAGCGCATGCAGATTTGGACGAATGACGCATCGGGAAACCTTCAGTCTTCCAAGACAACCATCCTGTCCACACCGACACGCGGCGATCAGACGGCAATTCTTGGATGGCAAATCGCGCCAGGGCTAGACCTTGGCCAAGTCGTTGTCGGTCTTTCCGGATACGAGTTGTCAACCAATCTACCGGCGACCGTTGGAATATTTTCGGTCTCCTCTCAAGCGAGCCGGGCAGTCGGCATCCTTTCCGCCAGCGCGAATGTCGGCCCTCTGGCGGCCGCGGATCTCGACAACGACGGTGACCTTGACCTCTTCGTCGGCGGGCAAGCCGAGCCAGGACGCTACCCAGTCGCCGCGCGTTCGGTCATCTTCCGCCAAACCGACCGCCGGTTCGTTGAAGACACCGAAAACACTTCGCGCCTGACTGGCGTCGGTTTGGTCAATGGCGCTGTCTGGAGTGATCTGGATAACGACGCAGACAGTGATCTCGTGCTTGCGTGTGAATGGGGACCCATTCGTGTTTTTCGCAATACTGGGGGGGCGTTGGCAGAGGCAACCGTTGAACTTGGCTTAAGTCATTTGCGCGGTTGGTGGAATGGAGTCGCGGTCGGCGACTTCAACGCGGACGGGAGAATGGACATCGTGGCCTCGAATTGGGGACGCAACACGAAGCACCAAGAGTTCGTTGCTGATGAACTCCGGCTTTATCACGGCGATCTTGATGGCAATGGCGCCTGGGACGTTATCGAGGCTTACTGGGATCGCGACCTGAAGAAAGAAGTGCCGTTCCGCGATTTTCGCACGATGAGCCGCGCCGTGCCGTCCATCCGTGAACGATTGAAGACATACGCGGCCTACGCAAACGCAAGCGTTCAGGAGATTTTCGGTGACACGTTGCAGAAGTTGCAGTTGCTCCGAGCCAATTCGTTAGATTCGATGCTTTTCTTGAACTACGGCAATCGCTTTGAAGGAGCATCTCTCCCTATGCTCGCGCAGTTGACCCCGGCGTTTGGAATAGCGGTTGCAGACTACGACGGCGATAACAGAGAAGACATTTTCCTTTGCGAGAATTCGTTCGCTGCCGACCGCGAAACTGGCCGGTACGACGCTGGACGCGGCTTGCTCCTGCGCGGAGATGGAACCGGCAAATTCGATGCTATGCCAGCCGCAATGACCGGGCTGCAGATCTACGGCGAACAGCGCAACGCCGCAGTCGCGGACTTTGACGAGGATGGACGTCCCGATCTAGCGGTGACTCAGCACGCGGCCCAGCTTAAGCTTTTTCGGAATCTTGGCGGGACCCGGGGATTGCGTGTTCGCCTTGTAGGCGCCGTTGGAAATCCAAACGCTATTGGCGCTCAAATCAGGCTCAAGATTGGTGATTCCTACGGCCCGACACGCGAAATTCATGCGGGATCGGGTGGGGGTGCGCAAGACTCCTTCATCACCGTCCTCGCAAGATCGACAGCAGCGAGTCACATTTGGATTCGTTGGCCGGACGGCAAAATCACCGAGAGCCCCCTGCCATCGCACGCGAACGATATCTCCGTAAATCCACAAGGTGAGATTCACGTGTATCGATAGCCACTAACGCCCTTTGTTCGCGGCCTTTGCGGTTGCATCCGCAATTCATCATTGACAAGTCGACTCGGGACTATTTAATCGAAAACTGTCCGACGGGCCTGAAAGGATGTTATGAGGAGTGAAAACCGTGGAGCGAAGGCTTACAGCCGTCGCATTACCGACCGGCTGCCAGGATTCACGCTGATCGAGCTTTTAGTTGTCATAGCGATTATCGCGATTCTGGCGGGCATGTTGTTGCCTACGCTTGCTCAAGCCAAACTCAAGGCGCAGGGTATTCAGTGCATGAACAATCATCGGCAGCTGACCCTGGCCTGGAATATGTACGCGGAGGAGCACAATGGAAAATTCGCCAATGCTCGCTCCTGGTACACTTCGCCGGTGGATTACACGGCGGCGCGTTACAACTGGGACCCGGCTTCGAGCGTTTTGCATCCGAGGATTAGTCCACTCGGACCGTACTGCCAGCATGCGGGTGTGTTCCGATGTCCCGGTGATCGGTCGTTTGTCCGCGGCAGCGTGGACGGCAGGCTCCAGAACATGCCGCGAGTCTTGAGCATGTCGATGAACAATTGGGTTGGCGGCGCCGCTTGGGGCGCTTCGGGCGACAAGTACCGCGTGTACCAAAACACATCCGAAATGCTGAATCCGGCGAAGTGTTACGTCTTTTTGGATGAGCGAGAAGACAGCATCAATGACGGTTATTTTAACGCCAGCATGGAAGGCTATCCGAGCACGCCTTCTTTTTGGGAAATTCTCGATTACCCTGCGAGTTACCATAATCGCGCGGGCGGTTTTTCCTTCGTCGATGGTCACTCTGAAATCAAAAGGTGGCGAGATGCTCGCACGATGCCAAAGATACAGAAAGGCGGCACCATTCCACTTGGAGTCAAGTCCGCTAATAATCCAGATGTCCTGTGGCTTATGGAAAGAGCCACGGTTCCCAAGTAAGCCTCTTTGGTGTGGTGAGGACCACGCGGGGACCACGCGGATGCGCTGTCCCTCTACGTTAACCGGAAAACTTTTGCATTTTGGAAGTTCCTCTCACAAGCTGTTCGCATGACGAAACCGCTTGGGCTTTTTCTGTACGAGAATCTGATGCCCGGAAGCCAATTGGCAAACCGTCTGCAAGACTTGGGCTATCGTGTGCAAGTCGTTGGCGACGCGCGGTTATTGGTCAGCCAGGCCATCGAGGAAAAGCCAATGCTCGTCGTCATCGATCTAGCATGCCAAAGGGTGAATGTTTGCGACGTGATCAAAGAGTTACGACAGAATCCCGCCACTTCCCACATGCCCGTGCTGGCATTCACGAATCACAGCAATACGGCAATGCAAACCGCAGCTCGCGAAGCCGGAGCAACCTTAGTTGCGGCCGAGGAGGCCATGCTTGTCCAATTGCCCCAACTGCTCGATCAGGTTCTAGAAATCGAGTAGCGCCATGACTTCTCATTCTATGACTCTTCCCGTCGTCAAATTGACCAAAGGCATCCATGTGATGCACCTGTTTTATCGCATCGACCGCATTCGATGGGAACAATTGGACCAAGGGCAACGTGATCAAACACTCGTCAGCCTGAAGAGACTTTGCGACGCGAACACCGCAGCGTCTCATCCGCGGTTGACCACGTACGCGAATATCGGTGGCAAGGCAGACTTCGCCTTCGTGTTGATGGCCGCCGAAATGGGGTCCGTCGGCCAGATGCACCGGGATTTGGAAGCTTGTTTCCCAGCCGGGACGCTCGTTCCGGTTTACAGCTTCTTCAGCGTGACCGAATTGCCGGACTATGTGACGACCAATGAGGACCACCGTCATATGCTCACTCAGCACGAGAAACTCGATCCGAACAGCGAGGCCTTCCAGAAACGCCTCGCTGAACTGAAGGAGAAGCAGGCCCAATACGAGCATTACCGTCTGTATCCCGAACTGCCAGACTGGGAAGTGATGGGATTCTATCCAATGAGCAAGCGCCGGACGGGTTCGGACAATTGGTACAGTCTCGACTTTGCCACCCGCAAGCGGCTCATGGCCGGGCATGCCCGTGTTGGAAGAAAATATGCCGGACGGATTTCTCAATTGATCACCGGCTCGACCGGGCTGGATGATTGGGAATGGGGCGTAACGCTGATGGCCCACCAAGCGGATGCCTTGAAGGAGATTGTTTATGAGATGCGCTTCGATGAAGTTAGCGCCCGGTTCGGCGAATTTGGCCCTTTCTATGTAAATCTTCGCCTGGCGCCGGACGTCTTGTGGGGACACCTCCATCTCTAACCTTCTCTTAGGAGCCAAACAGGCAAAGCCCCTCCGATCTGCTAGACCGGGTTCTTCCGCAGTCTGCTATTTCGTGCGATCTGGGGAAAGGGGTCGAAGCTGGTCGAAGCTGGCCGCTGCGATAATTCATTTGAATCTCAGGAGTTTTTGAGGAACAGTTGCCGGAAAATTATCAGAATGCGACTATGAAACTACGATTGTTGTTGTTGTTGGCGGCGGTAAGCGTGTCCATTGGCCTTGGCCAAGCGCAGGACAAAGACGTCTTGACCGACCCAAAGAAAAAGACCAGTTACGCCGCCGGCGTCAGTATTGGCAATAACTGGAAACGACAAGAGCTCGATCTCAATCCTGACATTGTCCTCCAAGGTGTTAAGGACGCTCTCGGCGGACGCGCGCTTATCGCAGAACCAGAACTCAGCGAAGTGCTCAATGCGTTCAGCGCCGAAAACAGAGCCAAACGCGAGGAAAAAAGGAAACAACTCGCGGAAAAGAACAAACAAGACGGCGAAAAATTCCTGGCCGACAACAAAACAAAACCCGGTGTCGTCACACTCCCGAGCGGTCTGCAATACAAGGTTCTAAAGGAAGGGAGCGGCGCCAGCCCACACGCCAACGACAGCGTATCGGTCAATTACCGCGGGACGTTGATCGATGGCACTGAGTTCGACAGCTCCGCCAAACGGGGACAGCCCGCCACATTCGGCGTCAGTCAAGTTATTGCCGGATGGACCGAGGGTCTGCAAAAAATGAAGCCTGGTTCAAAGTATCAATTATTCATCCCAACCAATCTTGCCTACGGTGAACGCGGCCAAGGCAACTTGATTGGCCCGAACGCCGCTCTGATCTTCGACGTCGAACTCGTTTCCGTTACGCCCGCTCCACCTGTCCCAACGCCGGCCCCTGCCCCCGTCGTTACCAGTGACATTATTAAGGTGCCGTCCGCGGAGGAACTGAAGAAAGGCGCGAAAATCGAAATCATCAAACCGGATCAGATTGAAAAGGAAAAGAAACAACCCTAAGCGGGCGTCGCTGCGAACAAGAATGTCCTTACGTGTATAGCGCCACTGCATTCGTTCGTAGCGCAGACTTTCAGTCTCCTGTATCGCCGATTTGTAATCGGCATACCTTGCGCATCTTCCAAAACGCTCGAACTTGCGGGCGATCCGCAGAACACAATTCTGCCAAGTAGCAAGGTGAATGTTGCCCCTCTCCCTAACCCTCTCCCCATCCGATGGGGCGAGGGAAAAGACCTGGGCGCTGGGCACGTTCGTCCATCAGGCATCGCCCACCGCCAAAGCTCGATTCCCTCTCCCCATCGGATGGGGAGAGGGGCGCTGCAACTGTCAGGTACTGCATTCTTCCGCCGCCGAAGAGCGGCTGATTGTCTGCGATACGGCAGACTGCAAGTCTGCGCCACGCGGGCAGTAACCTCCGTTACACTCTTGGCGTCACTTCAGTTGTATTGGTCCGAAGCAACCGAGAAGTCAAGTGACCCACGAAACCGCGCCTCTTAGCCGATGAGCCTGCCCGAGCTGACTGAAGCGCCGCCACGACCTCGTCCAGATTCGGCTTCTACGCGAACTGTCCAGGCGCCGACCTTGCACACGACTCCCGGATCCTTCATCGATCCTCAGGCGCTCATGGCGATTAAGAACCTGGAACTGCGCGCCAAAGTGGTTGTTGAAGGATTCTGGAATGGACTTCATCGGAGCCCGTTTCACGGGTTCTCCGTGGAATTCACCGAATATCGGCAGTACAGTCCCGGGGATGATCCGCGCTACTTGGATTGGAAATTGTATGCGCGCACCGACCGTTACTACATCAAAAAGTTCGAAGACGAGACGAATCTTCGCTGTCACTTGCTGGTCGATAATAGCAAGTCGATGGGCTACGGATCGGGTTCGTACACGAAAGCGCAATACGCCAACACCCTCGCCGCCACCGTGGCTTATTTCCTCTATCTGCAAGGTGATGCGGTCGGCCTTCTGACCTTTGACGAGCAGATTCGCGAGTATTTGCCGGCCCGAAATCGAACCGGCCATTTGCGTCATTTGATGCTCGCCCTCGATAAGCCAGCCGCAGGAACAGCGACTGACCTAAGCGCGCCCTTGAAGCGAATCGCAGAAATCGTCACCAAACGCGGCCTGATGGTCCTGATCACTGATTTGCTCGCGCCGATCGGAACTTTGGAGAAGCATTTGATTGCCCTGACGGCGTGCCGCCACGAAGTCACCGTTTTTCATGTGTTGGATCCCGTGGAACTCTCTTTCAACTTCGAAAAAGCGCTCATGTTCCATGACCTTGAATCGGGCCGCGATCTGTTCATTAATCCCGCGGATATTCGAAAGGAATATTTGCGGAAGTTAACTGCTCATAACGCGGCCGCTCAAGCGATCTGCCTGAAACTCGGCATCGGCTACCAACGATTTGGCATTGACCGGCCTTTAGAGTTGGCCCTGTTCGATTTCCTGCGCGAGCGAATGCAACGGGGCAAGAAAATCAAGCGCACAGGCAGCATTCGAACCAAAGCATGAGTTTTTTGGCTCCATTGTTCCTGCTCGGTACGCTGGCCGTAGCGTTGCCAATTCTATTTCATCTGATCCGGCGAACGTCACGCGAACGTATGCCTTTCAGCTCGCTGATGTTCCTCTCCCCTACACCGCCGCGCGTCACGCGACACAGCCGGTTGGAGAATATTCTCCTGCTTCTCTTGCGGTGCTTGGTTTTGCTTTTACTCGCTCTCGGATTTGCCCGTCCATTTCTTCAGAAACCGCGCGCCGCCGACCCTTCTTCCGATACGGGCAAACGGATCGTCCTGTTGCTCGACACAAGCGCAAGCATGCGTCGCGACAATTTGTGGGCGCTCGCCCAAGCGAAGGCTGACGAAGTCCTGCGGACCGCCAAGCTTGCTGACCAGGTCGCCGTCTTTACGTTCGATCGTCAAGCCCGGCCGCTGGTTACTTTCGAGCAATGGTCATCCATGGATGCCGGCCAGCGTGCGGGCCTCACCATGCAACAGGTTCGCTCGGTCACTCCCGGATGGTTCTCCACTCGCCTATGCGACGCTATTCTTACCGCCGCTGAGTCGTTCGATGAAAAACTCCCCGAACAACAAACGTTTGGGCTTCGAGAAATCGTGCTCATTAGTGACCTTCAGGAAGGCAGCCACCTCGATGGCTTGCAAGGCTACGAGTGGCCGCGGGACATTCAGGTCATTATCGAACCGATCCGAGCCCGGCGAACGACGAACAGCGGAGTGCAATTGGTCACGGAACACGATGAAACGGCCGCGCCGAGCAGCGACTCGGGACCGAGAATTCGTGTCTTGAACGCCAACGATTCCAAGCGAGAGCAATTCCAAATACGTTGGGAAGGTGTTCCGGAAGCGGAGCCACTGGATGTTTACGTGCCGCCAGGCCAAAACCGGATTTTTGCCGCGCCTAAACTGGCACCCGGAATTAAGGGCGAACGACTCGTTCTCAACGGCGATGATGAAGAGTTCGACAACAAAGCATTTTTCGTCCAACCCAAAGCGGATACCGTGTCAGTCTTATATCTCGGCAACGAAACGGAGACCGATTCTGCGCAGCCTCTCTATTATTTGAAGCGAGCGTTTCAGCAAACTCGGAACCAAATCGTCCAAATCATCGCGCGACGCGTGGACACACCACTTGCTGCTGCGGAAGTCCAAAATGCGCATTTGATGATCGTCACCGAGAGTTTGCCCGAAGAACAGGTCAAGACGGCTGAACAATTTCTAAACGCCGGCAAAACCGTCCTCTTTGCCATGAAAGCTCCGGCGGCAGCATCGACGATTGCGCGGCTGACGGCGAGTCCGGGATTCAACGCCGAAGAAGCGTCGATGCCTCGTTATGCCATGCTCGCCGAGATTAATTTTGAACATCCGTTGTTTTTGCCTTTCGCAGACCCCCGCTTCAGCGATTTTACGAAAATTCATTTTTGGAAGTACCGCCGCATCGAGATCGACAAGCTCCCACGCGCGCGTGTGTTGGCTCGATTCGATCAAAAAGCGAATCCAGCGTTGGTGGAAGTCCCGGTCGGCAAGGGACATCTCCTCCTCCTGGGCTCTGGATGGCATCCCACCGACAGTCAATTGGCCCTCTCCTCGAAGTTCGTTCCCCTCCTCTATTCCATTCTAGAACAGAGCGGCGGTCTGAAGGCGCAACGACTGCAATACGTGGTCGGCGATCCTGTGAGTTTAGTGATCACCAATGGGGCGGCGACGTTGAATGTCACCAAACCCGACGGTTCGACCGTAGCTCTTCCGAAAGGAGACAACTTTACGCAATCGGATCAACCAGGAATTTTTACCATCGATGCGCAGCCTCCCGTGCGCTTCGCGGTAAATCTCGATCCGGCCGAAACCAAAACCGCGCCCTTGCCCGTTGAAGAACTCGAACGATTTGGCGTTCCGCTCAAGAAGGACCGCACTGTCGAGACAGCCCAACGCGAAGAGAAAAAGCGCTATTTGCTCGCCGCCGAGCAGGAAAAGCAACAAAAGCTTTGGCGGTGGATGATCGTTGCTGCTCTGATCATGTTAATCGCTGAAACTTGGCTGGCCGGACGCTTGGTCCATCGAGGCCCGGCTTCGGCGGAGGCAGTCTAATCCAGTTTTCACACTTCCCATGAACCTGCGCGGTAGGATAGGCGTCCTACCAAACGGTTCATGGGTGCAATGATCGAAAATGCGTTTTGGAGACATCTCTCCCCGTTCTCCCCGTATTCCCGTATTTTCTGAGGTTTGACACGAGCGGTTCACTCGCTATATTTCCAGCCCTTTTATGAACAGGAATCCGCATGTAGCAGTGATCGGTGCGACAGGAGCTGTCGGCATCGAAATGATCAAGACGCTCGAAAAGCGCAATTTCCCCTTAAGCAAGCTAACGCTCCTGGCTTCGGCCAGGTCTGTGGGCAAGAAGTTGAAGTACAAAAGCCAGGAACTCACCGTCAAGGAACTGGCCAAGGATGCCTTTCAGGGAATCGACCTCGCTCTATTCAGCGCTGGCGGCAGCATTTCGAAGGAGTTCGCGCCCATCGCCGCGAAGGCGGGTTGCATCGTCGTCGACAATTCGAGCGCCTTCCGAATGGATGATACGGTGCCGTTAGTCATTCCCGAAATCAACGCGGATGACGTCAAGTGGCACAAGGGAATCATCGCCAATCCGAACTGCACGACGGCGGTCGCATTAATGGCGCTTTATCCATTGCACAAGGCTTTTCAGGTAAAACGAATTTTTGCCTCGAGCTATCAGGCGGTTTCCGGCACGGGCGCCAAAGCGATCGAGGAACTGCGCCGGCAAGTTGGCCAAATTGTTTCGGGGCAACCCGTGACCAAGGAAGTTTATCCGCACCAAATTGCGTTCAACGTGCTGCCTCATGTCGATTCGTTCCTTCCCTCCGGTTACACCAAGGAAGAGATGAAGATGGAAAACGAGGGACGCAAAATCATGCACCATCCGACTTTCCGGGCCAGTGTCACATGCGTCCGCGTGCCGGTTTATCGGGCTCACTCGGTGGCGATAAGCGCCGAGTTTGAAAAGCCGGTCACAGTCGAAGCAGCACGGCAAGTCTTGGCGAAGGCGCCCGGGCTCGATGTGGTGGATACCCCAGAGAAAGCTGGGTATCCGCTGCCCCTCTATGTGGCCGAGCGCGACAATTGCCAAGTGGGACGAGTCCGGCGCGACTGCGCATTGGACAACGGGCTGGCGCTTTGGGTATCAGGCGATCAACTTCTAAAAGGAGCTGCACTGAATGCTGTCCAAATCGCGGAAGAACTCTTGAAGTAAGCAGTCAAGAACAAGCTTTCGTTGCCCGGCAGATAGATGCTCTTCACCTGTGCCGCTGAAGCCGTGCGTTCGAACCAGCGGGCGGAGCACCAAGGATACTCGAAGGGAGAACGCCCGACGAAAAGGTGCTGATTCGAGAAGACTGTGTTCGCTGCTCGATCCGAATCCTATCCTCAGCCGCGAGCCCGCGCTTCCAATTTTTCCAGGGAGAACACGTCGCCGCCGCGCAGGAAGAAGCGTGTGATTTGTTCACGAAGTTCACGGTAAAGCGCAGGGTCCGTTTGCGCGAGTCTAAGCAGAACTTGTCCCAGAATGACGTAAACTTTGTCGAACACTCGCGTTTCCGGAATTGTGAACCCGTGTTCACAATCTTATTCTTTCTTCACGGCAAACGCGCTTGACGGGCGGAATGCCAGATTTTTCAGCGGTCGACCTGATTGATCCGTCACTCGCAGGAGAAGACCCCAGCCTCCCTGCCGGTTGCACACTTTCGCCAGAACCTCGTTCAAACCTCTCCGAAGTTTCACTGGGATCACGTCATGATCGATCGTCGCTCCGCGTCCGACTTTGCGGGAGAGCATGGCCTCGCCGTTGACCCAAACCTTGAGGTCGTCGTCACTTCCAAGACGGAGTTGCACTTCCAGTTAGTGCCACGTCGCAAGTTATGCCGCAGGACTGGCAAGTGAGGTTCATGGCGGTTGCTGTGTGTTGCCCGATGTGTCGCTGTTCCCACGTCGATTGCCGCGCGGCGGGTCAAGGCGGCGTCTCAATCGGTACCAACAAGAAAGCGAGGGAACTATTACAGAGAATCTGGGAAAGCGTCGATGATTGATATGAAAGGTGCTCCGAAATCTAGGACGCGTCTTTTCTGTTTCCTAAGTCGAGCACGTTCGGCAATTTGGGGTGAATGAGCGCATGGAGTCGTTCGCGTCCGCCATGAGCGGATTTGAACCGGCTTTGAAAGGTGCCGGTGTTGCATTTGGATTTGGGATTGTTCT